>CAZFDO010000143.1:0-4397 GCA_964517965.1 uncultured Clostridia bacterium | reverse complement strand
GCTGGTTTGCAGAAGAAAGTGGTCAAATATACCGAATATATCAAGGTCCTGGCTGAGCTGAAGCATATACAGGAAATGCTACAGGGACAAGATGAAGAAATGAAAGCCTTGGCGCAGGAAGAATTGCCCGACCTGAACCAGCAAAGGGAGATCCTGGAAAAAGAGCTCACAATGATGCTGATACCCCCGGACCCTGATGACCAGAAAGATATAATTATGGAAGTACGCGCCGGGGCCGGCGGGGAAGAGGCGGCCCTGTTTGCGGCTGAATTATACCGCATGTATACGAAATATGCCGGCAAAATGGGTTGGAAAGTAGATGTGATGGATTCCCATGCTACGGACAAGAATGGATTCAAGGAAGTGATCTTTAATATCAGCGGCACTGACGTGTATAAGCATCTGAAGTTCGAGAGCGGCGTGCACCGTGTACAGCGGGTGCCTGAAACTGAAGCCAGCGGCCGGGTTCATACATCTACGGTGACTGTCGCCGTATTGCCGGAAGCAGAAGATGTGGATATCAAGATAAATCCCGAAGATTTGCGGATAGATACCTACTGTGCCGGCGGGCCAGGCGGCCAGTGTGTGAATACTACTTATTCAGCGGTACGGATAATTCATATTCCGACTGGCTTGATCGTGCAGTGTCAGGATGAACGTTCCCAGATCAAGAACCGGGCTAAAGCCATGAAAGTGTTAATGGCCAGGTTATTGGAACGGGAACGGGTGGAAAAAGAAAAGGACTTATCAATAAACCGGAAATCGCAGATCGGTTCCGGTGACCGCAGTGAGAAAATACGCACCTATAATTTTCCCCAGGACAGGATCACTGATCACCGGATAGGATTATCCTGCCATAATCTCCCAAAGATCATGGAAGGTGAGATCGATGAGCTGGTAAAAGGAATGATGGCTGCGGAAGAAGAAGAAAAACTTAAACAATTGCGGGAACACAAGGAAATATGAAGATTTATGAATTATTAGATTGGGGTACTGGGCAACTGGCGAAAGCCAAGGTCTATGAACCGGCGTTAGAAGCGCAGCTGCTGCTTTCCCAAGCCTTGCGGATGAAAAAACTGGATTTGTTCTTGAAGAAAGAAAAAGAAGTAGCGAAAAAAAATCTCGCTTGTTTCAAAAAATATATTGCTTTACGCTGCCGCAGGGTACCGGCCAGCTATATTTTGAAAAACGCGCAATTTTATGGCCTGGACCTGTTCATAGATAAAGGAGTGCTCATCCCCCGGCCGGAAACAGAGTTACTGGTTGAGGAAGTAATAAAAGCAGTTGGCAGATCCCTCCCAGCAAACGTTGGCGGGCAGGTGCAGATGGCAGATGGCAGCAAGAACCTGAAGATTTTGGAGATCGGGGTAGGTAGCGGGGCCCTGGCGGTCGCCCTGGCTAAAAATCTTAGCCGTGCCAGCTTGCTGGGGACAGACATTTCAGCCAAAGCGCTCCGTATCGCCAGAAAAAATATCAAAATGCACAGGTTAGGCGCGCAGGTTAAACTGGTCAGGGGCAGTTTGTTTGCCAGGTTAAAGGAAAAATTCGATATTATCGTATCTAATCCGCCGTATATCAGTGAAAAAGATTTTTTAAAATTGCAGCCGGAAGTGGGCTTTGAACCTAGGGCGGCTCTTTATGGCGGGAAAGACGGGCTGGATTTCTATCGTAAGATCATACCGTCGGCCAGGTATTACCTGCAGCCTGGAGGAATAATGGCTTTCGAGATCGGTTATGGCCAGGCAGATAAAATAAAAGCCATGCTGGAAAAAGAAAAATTATTTGAGCATGTTAGTGTGATTAAAGATTATTCCGGAATAGAACGTATTATCACAGCGCAGATGAGGCCTTTACATGGATAAAATAGTTGTTACCGGCGGGAGAAAGCTGAAAGGCGAAGTCACTATCAGCGGCAGCAAAAATGCTACATTGCCGATACAGGTAGCGACATTGCTGACTGATGCTGAATGCACATTGCTTAATGTGCCGCGGTTGCGTGATATTAATACCATGAATGATGTGCTGAGAGCGATCGGCATGGAAATCAAGGAGAAAAACGATAATTATGTTTTCCGGGCCAAGGGTAAGCTGAAAAATATGGCGCCATATAACCTGGTCAAGACCATGAGAGCTTCAGTGTTGGTGGTGGGACCGTTGCTAGCCAGGCTGGGTGAGGCAAAAGTTGCTTTGCCAGGGGGGTGCGCTATCGGGCTTAGGCCGATCAATATTCATTTGGAGGGCTTTAAAAAATTAGGGGCCAAAGTAGAGATCAAGGAAGGCTATGTCACCCTGAAAGCGAAGAAATTGGTCGGTAGCCGGATAAATCTGGCCTTCCCCAGTGTCGGGGCTACAGAGAATCTCATGATGGCAGCAGTCCTGGCTGAAGGCCGGACAGTGATCGAAAATGCCGCCCGGGAACCGGAGATAATTGACCTGGCTGATTTTTTGAATACGCTCGGAGCTAATGTGAGCGGTGCCGGGACTAAGGTGATAAAGATAAAAGGGGTAAAAGAACTGAGAGGCGGCCGGCATGCCGTGATCCCCGACCGGATCGAGGCTGGTACTTTTATGGTGGCCAGCGCTATCACCGGCGGAGATATCCGGATAAAAAACGGCCGACTTGATCATTTGGCCGCTCTTGTGAAAAAGCTCAAGGCTACCGGAGTAGAGATAGAAGAGTCTGATGGCGATATCCTGGTAGATGGGTCTCCTAAATTGAAACCGCTGGAAGTGGAGACCAAGCCATACCCAGGATTTCCTACGGATATGCAGGCTCAATTGATGAGCTTGATGAGTATCACTCCTGGTGACAGTATTTTCACCGAGACTATTTTTGAGAACCGTTTCATGCATGTAGGTGAACTCCAACGGATGGGAGCGGAAATTGTCCTTAAGGGCCATAGCGCTCTGGTCAAAGGAGTGAAGTTCCTGAGCGGCGCTCCGGTTATGGCTACTGACCTGCGGGCCAGCGCGGCTTTGATCTTAGCTGGCCTGGTGGCCCAGGGTGAGACGGAAATATCGCGCATTTACCATTTGGACCGGGGATATGAACAAATCGAAGTGAAACTGGCCAAGTTAGGCGCGAAAATTAAGAGAATAAAACAGTAATTTCCACTGGATTTGTGGTATAATATAATAACTATATTTTTGTATGGAGCTAATATGGAAAATGTAGAAAAAATGGTAAAATCCATAATTGATGAAGTGCGGAAAGACGGAGATAAAGCCTTGCTCAAGTTTACCAGGGTTTTGGACGGATTTTCGCTAACTTCAAAGAGTTTGCAGATCCCCGAGGAGGCATTGGAAGAAAGCCTCAACCGGGTATCGGTAGAGTTTAAACAGGCTGTTTTGAAAGTGAAAAAGAATATTGAAGTTTTCCAGCGTAAAGTCCTGCCCAAATCATGGACGATGACCCGTCACGGGATGACTTTGGGTGAAACATATATTCCAATGGAGAGCGCTGGTTTATATATTCCCGGCGGCAAATTCCCGTATCCTTCTACTATCTTAATGACCGCTGTTCCGGCGCAGGTAGCTGGGGTAAAGCGGATCGCTATGGTGACTCCTCCTGGCAATGTGACCCATGATGTACTGGCCACAGCCGCCATGTGCGGTATTAAGGAAGTATATTCAGTTGGCGGAGCGCAGGCTATAGCCGCCCTGGCCTATGGTACAGAAACTATCCCGAAGGTTGATCTGATCGTCGGTCCCGGGAATATGTATGTGGCCATGGCCAAAAGACTGGTTTTTGGAGATGTGGGCATCGATTCTATTGCCGGGCCAAGCGAAGTGATCATTATTGCGGATGATTCGGTGCGGACTGAATATGTTGTTTCCGACCTGATGGCCCAGGCCGAACATTCCAGCGGGGCAGAAGCGATTTTGCTTACCAGCTCTAAAAAATTAGCCGAAGTGGTAAAAGCCAAGATCGGCCGATTCCCGAATATCAAGATCAAGGTAGTGGATACCATGGCAGAAATTATCAGGCTGACGAATGCCCAGGCGCCGGAACATGTAGAATTACTAACCCGGAATGCGCGTACCTTAAGTAAGAGTATCACCAATGCCGGGGCCATTTTTATCGGCAACTATTCCCCAACTGCGGTTGGCGATTATTATGCCGGACCGAGTCATGTCTTGCCCACCGGGGGAACGGCTCGTTTTTCCAGCGGTTTATCGAGCGCTGTTTTTATGAAGCGCTCCAGTATCATCGAATATACGCAGAAAGCCTTGAATAAGGCGGCCAAGGATATTGTTGCTATCGCTGAAAGAGAGGGCCTTAAGTACCATGCTTCCAGCGTAATTCAAAGAGGTAGATAAGAAGAAAGGCACAAAGGCACAAAGTTTTGAGACAAAAGCAGGCACAAAGGGTAATAATATTTCTAATCTTTTACTCT
>CAZFDO010000142.1:0-4422 GCA_964517965.1 uncultured Clostridia bacterium | reverse complement strand
AAATTAAGAGGGCTCTATGAATATTGTTTTGACCGGTTTCATGGCTTGCGGAAAGTCGGTAGTCGGCAAAAAATTGGCGGTCAAGCTAAATATGAAATACATTGATGTGGATGAAACTATTGAAAAAACAGCCGGCCATTCTATCACGGATATTTTTAAGCAACATGGCGAGAATGTTTTCCGGGACCTGGAGACAAAAGCTATCAAGTGCGTGGCCTTGCTGGATCATTTTGTGATTGCTACTGGCGGCGGAGCTGTCCTGCGCACTGAGAATGTCCGGGAACTGCGCTCTAATGGAAAATTAGTTTATCTGGCCGCGTCTCCGGAAGCGCTTTCGCGCCGTCTGGGTGAAGACAAGACCAGGCCAATACTGGCCCAGGAAGCTGACAAGCTGAAAAAAATTAAAACATTATTGGCTCATCGCGAACCGTTCTATAAGGAATGCGATTTTCAGGTGGATACGACTTTTTTGACCATAGATCAAGTGGTGGATAAGATCGTCGAATGGCATAGCCACAGAGTAAGGAAAATATAATAAATGAAAAATGTTAAGGTAAATCTTAAAGATAGAAGTTATAAAATACTGATCGGTGCGGACCTGGCGGGAATAGGTAAAACTATGCGCAACCTGAACCTGGGGGCCAAAGTCATGATCGTGACCAATCCCAGAGTGGGCCGTTTTTATTTGCCTAAGGTTGAGCAGAGCCTGAAAAACAGTGGTTTTAGTGTGTTTAAAACTATTATAGCAGATGGTGAAAGATACAAATCGCAGGAATCAGCTAATAAAATATATGCCCAATGCCTAAAAAATAATTTTGACCGGAAAAGCACCCTTGTGGCTTTAGGCGGTGGAGTGATCGGGGACCTGGCTGGATTTGCCGCAGCTACATTTATGCGGGGAATTAACCTGGTGCAGGTGCCGACTACGCTGCTGGCCCAAGTGGATTCCAGCGTCGGAGGTAAAGTCGGGGTTAACCTTCCTGACGGAAAAAATATGGTGGGCGCTTTTTACCAGCCCAGACTGGTATATGCTGATTTGAAAACACTACGGACCTTGCCCGCTAATGAGTTTGCCCACGGCTTGGCCGAGGTGATTAAATATGGGGTTATCTATGATGCCCGTTTGTTTGCTTACCTTGAAAAAAATATGGTGCAGATCAAAAAACTTGATAAGGTTATTTTGCAGAAAGTGATCAGCCGGTGCTGCGAGATAAAAGCTACGGTTGTAGCTCTTGATGAAAGAGAGAAAAATTTGCGGGCCATTCTCAATTTTGGCCATACACTGGGGCATGCCCTGGAAGGATCAACCCATTATAAAAAGTACAAACATGGAGAGGCCATAGCTATCGGAATGGTCGGAGCGGTGAAGATAGCAATTAGTTTGCGGATGGCGGATGGCAGTTTAGAGACCAGACTGAAAGAGCTATTAACCAAAGCTGGATTGCCGGTAAGCATCAAAGGAATTAAATTATCCTGGCCGAGATTTTTGCGCTTCCTGCAGCATGACAAAAAAACACTTGCCGGGGACATCCGTTTTGTATTACCCAAAGCAATTGGCCAGGTCGTTATATATGATAAGATTAATTTGGCAATAGTAAAAGAGACAATCCAAACTTTATTAAAGTAACTTCTATATTCAATTCCAGGGAGAAGATTAATGGGAAAGGGCTTACGGGTCATAATAATACTATGTATAATTTCATTAGCCTATAGCCATCAGCTGTTGGCTGATTGGGATATCCAAACTGTTGATTCCAGTAGTGGTTCGGGATGGGGTACTTCACTGGTCATAGATAATGATAATAATCCTCATATTGCTTATTATGATTTCACTGCTAAAAGTCTAAAATATGCTTATTGGAACGGTTCATCGTGGTCGATCGAAACCATAGCTCTTATCGCCAGTAGTATTGGTCTCGGCGGTCCTTCAATTGCCATAGATAGTAATTCTTTGCCGCATATTATTTATATTGATTTTAGTGATTGGAGTATTAAATATGCTTACAGGAACGGTTTGTCTTGGTCAATTGAAGCTGTAGCTAGTGGAGATAGTATAAGCAATATCGTCATTGATACCAATAATGATCTTCATCTTGCATATAAAAGCTCAGGTCCAAGCAATGTTGTGTATGCAAAAAAATCTGGGAGTACCTGGGTAACTGAGCCCATTGCGACATCAGTTCCGCATTCTCTGACTTTAGATACAAATGATTATCCTCATATCGCCTATGGAGGCCTAAATTATGCACGCTGGACAGGCTCTTCATGGTCTCTTCAATCAGTTGATTCAACAGGGGGAGACAATTCAATAATATTAGACATAAATAATTATCCTCATATCGCCTATTATGATACGGGTGCCTTAAATTGTGATCTTAAATATGCCTATTGGAATGGCACCCAATGGACCACAGAAACCGTCGATTCTGCGGGAGATGTAGGCGCAGATAATTCTATTGCAATTGATGCTAATAATAATATATATATTTCATATCGTGATTATTATACAAATGCAGATTTGAAGTTTGCTCGGTGGAATGGTTCAACATGGTCTGTACAAACCGTTGATTCTCAGGGAACCGTTGGGTCTTTTACATCCCTTAAACTTGATCAAAATGGTAGGCCCTGCATCACTTATCTGGGAAATAGCACATTAAAATTCGCGCGGTGGGCAACTAATGCGCCCTCTCTTTCGTGGACCGGAGAAACGAATTATGCGGCTGATGGCCTTGATCCTGAAGAAGGGGCTACTAACGCCATCTATACCTATCGTGTCAAGTACACGGATGCAGACAATGATCCTCCTAAAACCGGTTATCCCAAAGTGCATATAAAAAAAGGAAATGATGAAATCACCGGGAGTCCATTTGGTATGAGCGCAATTGATGACAACGATACTACATATAGTGATGGTAAAATATATACATATGCAGCGACTTTAAGCGCTGGCGATGATTACAGCTACTATTTCGAAGCTTATGATTATTGGAATTCCGCCGCTACGGGCACACCTGCAACAGAGATCAATGCCCCGGATGTTACGTTGCCTTCTACATATTATATCAAGGGCCGGGTAAAAGAACCAAGCGGCCAGGGGATATACCAGACAATTGTGGACCTGAGCGGACAAGCAGACAGTTCCGCGACCACAGATATAAATGGTTATTATGAATTTTCAGGATTGTCTGCCGGAACTTTTAAGCTTACTCCCTCTAAAACAAAATGCAGTTTCTCTCCTGAATCGATCAGCATAGCTGCGCTTGCCGGTAATAGCGACAATAATGATTTCACCGTCTATTTTGTGACCAGCGGGGAAGCCAGGGTTATTGGCTCGACGGCCGGGAAGGGTACTATCAATCCGGCCAAAGGGGAGACGGCGAAAATAGAGTTCAAAGGGACCGGTACCGGCAAATTTAGCTGTAAAATATTCAATTTATCAGGTGATATCCTCTGGGAACAGGAACAAGATAATATCAGTGAAGGCACTTTTGAATGGGTCCCGGGCAATATCGCCAGCGGCATCTATGTGGTTTATATTGAAGGCCCAGGCTTGAAACTGCACAAGAAGGTAGCTATCCTTAAGTAAAGAAAGCAGAAGGGCAAAGCTATACATGAAGAAATCTATAGAACCAAAATTTAAGCGATTATTACTTTTTTTAATAAGCGCTCTCATCATGGGCCAGTCGGCTTCTGCCGCTGAAACAGGAAAAACAGGGTGGGGACTGTTTAGGAAGCCCCATTCCTTCCGGGCCAAAGTTTTAGCCAGTACTTTTACCAGACCAGCTGACTTATCCGGGGTACTGTACAATCCTGCTGTTACTGCTAATAAGACCGCCCGGGAATTATTCCTGATATCAGAAATTGGTTTTAGTGAAGATAAGCTCGGCGGGTTTATCTACGGCCAGCCATTAAACAATGGGACTTTATCAGGAGGAGCTGTATATTATGATGCCGGGCAAATAGAGCTGAATTGGCTGGAATCAGGCACGCTGAAAACCGAAGAAGTCTCCGCCCAACAGGATATGCTTGGCTTCCTTTCATACAGCCGTGTGCTTAATGAACGATGCAGCATAGGCTTAACCTTAAAAGGAGCTTCATCAAAACTCGTGGCCCGGGAATCGGCCATTGCTTATGCCACGGATATCGGCCTTTCCTATAAGCCATGGCCTGATTTGTATATAGCAGCAGCTGTGCAGAATTTAGGAGATGCGACCAAATTTATCGAAGAGAAGAATTTACTTCCTTTGTCCGGATACTTCGGATTAGGTTATGCTTATCAGGCGAATAAATTCCAGCTAAAACCAGCCCTGGGCTTTACTTACAATATCAATGAACAGCATTTAGTCTCAGAGACCGGGATAGAGTTAGGCTATGAGAATCTTTCTTTGAATATAAGCTATCTTTACACAAAAGAAGCTAATT
>CAZFDO010000141.1:0-4456 GCA_964517965.1 uncultured Clostridia bacterium | reverse complement strand
CCGTTCGCCGTTTGTTTTTGGCTGGGCCAAACCAGTACCGATCAATCCATTGAATTTTCGCAACCCTCGTTGGGATACGGTGAAAGTGGGACTGGCTGGGCCGGGAGCAAATATCCTGGCTGCGGTTATTAGCGCGGGGATCTTGCGTATTATGCTGGCCTTCGGCCTGGATCCGGGGATAGCTGGCGGAGTTTTGGTCATCATGGTAATAGTGAACCTGGTGTTTGCTTTTTTTAACCTGGTGCCTGTCCCGCCATTGGATGGTTCGCATGTGATCGCTGGCTTTTTGCCGGCGCGGATGGCTTATACTTATGAGACAACTATGCAGAGATACGGCATGCTCCTGATCTTTGGGTTAATGTTCCTTGGATTCTTTAGCCGGGTTGTTTTTCCATTGGCTTTTTGGGTGGCTTCCTTAATGTTGCCCAGCGGGGTTTTTTAAATTCACCCCGCCCTTCAATGTTAAGTTAGACACTAAATACTATTTACTCTATTCGAGGTGTAGGTTTGAGTCATAATAGCTCAGAAATGAAGGGCGGGGCAAGAAAACGCATTTTAAGCGGAATGCGGCCGACGGGAAAATTACATATCGGCCATATATTAGGAGCATTAAAGAACTGGGTACGGCTGCAGGATGAATACCAGTGCTATTACATGGTGGCTGATTTGCACGCGCTCACCAGTGAATATGAAGATACCAGTAAAATGCAGGAAAACATACGCGAGATGGTGATCGACTGGCTGGCCTGCGGCATTGACCCGGCAAAATCGACCTTGCTGGTGCAGTCTCGTATCCCGGAACACAGCGAACTCCATTTAATACTTTCCATGATCACTCCGGTTTCCTGGCTGGAGCGTTGCCCGACCTATAAAGAGCAGATGCATGAGATCAAAGGGAAAGATCTTTCCACCTATGGATTTTTAGGTTACCCTGTGCTGCAGGCAGCTGATATCACTATGTACAAAGCTGAAGTAGTGCCTATCGGCGAAGACCAGCTGCCGCATTTGGAACTGACCAGGGAGATAGTACGGCGCTTTGACCAGTTTTTCGGCAATGTTCTGCCTGAACCAAAGGCTTTGCTTACTGATGTGCCCAGGTTGCTGGGCACCGACGGCCGGAAGATGAGCAAGAGTTATAATAATGCTATTTATATTGCTGATAGTGAAGATGAGATCAAACGCAAAATAATGGCCATGGTGACTGACCCGCAGCGTCTGCGGCCGACTGATGTGGGGCATCCGGACATCTGCTCGGTGTTTTCCTACCACAAAATATTTTCAGCAGGCCAGTTGGCGGAGATAAAAGAGAAATGCCAAGGCGGTCAGCGCGGTTGCGTGGAGTGTAAAAAAATACTGCTGGAAAACTTGCTGAAATTCCTGGCCCCGATCCAGGAAAAAAGAAAAGTTTTTGAAAAAGATATGCCCTATATAGAAAAAGTTTTACAGGAAGGGACAGCGCAAGCACAGGAGTTTGCCAGAGCAACGATGGAGGAAGTGAAGAAAGCGGTACGTTTAAAATAAAGACGCTAAAAACAAGGGCGCATATAGCATATGGCATATGGTGAAAACAAAGACGACAATGTTTTTGCTATACGCCATACGCTATACGCTATTTGCGAATTGGAGTTAATGTGACTTATCAGGTTAAACTTGAAGTTTTTGAAGGGCCGCTGGACCTGTTGCTGCACCTGATTAAGAAGGAAGAAATAGATATTTATAATATTCCGGTATCCCGCATTACGGAAGAGTACCTGCAGTACCTGGAATTGTTGAAAATGATGAACCTGGAGGTCGCCGGTGAATTTTTGGTGATGGCGGCGACTTTGCTGCAGATAAAATCTCGCAAGCTGCTGCCGGTAGCGGTGAAGGAAGATGAGAGCCAGGAAGATCTGGACCCGTACCAGGAATTAGTACGGCAACTGCTGGATTATAAACGGTTTAAGGAAGTGGCCAAGGCCCTGGAATTGAAAGAAACGGAACAGCAAAAAGTATTCACCAGGCCGGCGCAGAAAATAGAACGGGTGGGCGACGAGGAATATGTCATTGAGGCCAGCCTCTTTGAACTGCTGGACGCGTTCAAGCATGTACTGAAAGCCTCCCAGATCACGGTTCGGGAAATCATCCATGAAGAAGTCAAAATAGAAGAACGCGTACGTATCATCAGGGAAAAATTAACGGAAAAAGAATCTCTTACCTTTGAGGAGATATTTACCCCGGAATCAACCCGCATGGAAATGGTGGTAACTTTTCTGGCGATGCTGGAGCTGATAAGAATGAAAGAGATCAGGATCCTGCAAACCAGGTTGTTCGATAAGATCAGGATCTTCAAAAACAAAACAGCCGCTGAGGAAATGGCGACTCAACCGAAGGTTCAGGAAGAGCTGCATCTGGTGCAGTAAAAGCGGTTCGCGGTCAGCGGTTTGCGGATTGCGGTAAGAACAAATACAGTGCAAGGAGATGGGAATGGAAGAAATACTTAAGGAAGAAGCAACCCAGACAACTGTTGCAGATGGAGAAGTAATTACCGAAGCAGTCAATACCAATAACAGTGCGCCAGTAGAAGAAGAGGCAGTAAGTGCGAGTGAACCAGTAATTAGTGAAACAATAAGCGCGGCAGAAGTGACCGAACAAAAACCAGCTATAGAGCTGAAATCAGTGCTCGAAGCTTTATTGTTTATTACCAGTGATCCGTTGGAGCTGGACAAAATACAAGAAATTATCGGCACCGGATTCAGCGGGCAGAAACTCGATAAAAAACAAATTCGGGAAGCCTTGGCGGTTCTCCAGGCTGATTACCAGGACAGGAACAACGCGCTGCAACTGGTGGAAATAGCTAATGGCTGGCAACTGTGTACGAAAAAAGAATTTGCCATTTGGCTGGATAAGTCGGCTAAGAACAAAGAGGTATATAAACTTTCAAATTCCGCCCTGGAAACACTTTCTATCATTGCTTACAAACAACCGCTGACGCGAGCGGAAGTGGAGCATATCCGCGGCGTTGATTCCGGCGGAGTTATGCATAACCTGCTGGAAAAAAGGCTGGTCCGTATCACCGGGCGCAAGGAAGTGATCGGACATCCGTTGTTGTACGGCACGAGCGATGAATTTCTCCAGTATTTCGGATTAGCCTCTCTGGCTGACCTGCCGCTGCTTGAGGACTTGAATAAATCATAGAATAGCGTACAGCGGATAGCGTGTAGCGTATAGGAAAAGAGAAGGGGAAAAAATGGATTTAAAAAAGTTGAGAAACAAAATAGACCGGTTGGATGTAGAGATCCTGGATCTGCTCAATGAGCGGTTGAAAGTAGCCCGGCAGGTTGGCAAAGCAAAAAAATTGCGCAAAGAAGATATTTATGCGCCTAACCGGGAAAAGGAACTGCTTCTTAATTTAATAAAAAAGAATAAAGGCCCGTTGCCTAATGATGAGCTGAAAAATATTTTCCGGGAGATCATCAAAACATCGTTACTGCTGCAGAAGAAGCTGGCGATCGCCTATCTTGGCCCGGAAGCGACCTTCACCCATTTGGCGGCGATCAAGAATTTCGGCCGGCAGGCGCAATATATTTCCTGCAAAAGCATCGGTGACGTATTCGCCGAGGTGGAGAAGGAACGAGCCGATTATGCCGTAGTGCCGATAGAAAACACGACTGAGGGCATGGTGAATTATACCTTGGACATGTTCATGGATTCGGACCTGAAGATATGTGCCGAGATCATGATCGAGGTCCATCATAATTTAGCTTCCCGGGGAACTATTAACAATATTGAAAAGCTATATTCTCATCCGCAGACCTTGGCGCAGTGCCGTAATTATTTGGAAGAGAAACTGTCTAATGTAAAGATCGTCGAAGTAGAATCAAATGCCCGGGCCGCGCAGTTGGCGGCGGAAGATATACATAGTGCGGCGATCGCCAGTACCGTAGCTGCGGAAATGTATAACCTAAATATCCTGGTTTCGCGGATCGAAGATCTAACGAACAACTATACCAGGTTTTTAGTGATCGGCAGAAATGACAGCGCCAAGAGCGGCGCAGACAAAACCTCTATCCTGTTCTCCATAAAAGACCGGGTGGGAGCGCTGTATGACATGTTGCTGCCGTTCCGCAAGGAGCATATCAACCTGACTAAAATTGAATCCCGGCCGACCAAGAAAAAAGCCTGGGAGTATGTCTTCTTTGTTGATCTCATCGGGCACCGGGAAGATGCGAATATCAAAAAAGCCCTGGCTGAACTGGAAAAGGAATGCCTGTTCCTGAAAGTGCTTGGGTCGTATCCTATAGGGGAAGAGTGAACAGCGGACAGCGTTCAGCGGTCAGGGGACAGTAAAAGCAAAAGATAGTTGAGAGTTTCAGCCAGAGGCTGATCCGCCTTTGGCGGAGATAAGTTGATTGTTGATCCCCCCTGATTTCTGTCGAAATCAATGCGGGGGGACAGGTAGAAAAAGCAAAAACAGTTT
>CAZFDO010000140.1:0-4470 GCA_964517965.1 uncultured Clostridia bacterium | reverse complement strand
TTCTGGGACAGGTAAAAGAAATTCTGAAACAACTTAAAAAGGAGATCAAGGGCCAACCCATAATTGTAGGCACAGGCGGATTGGTGAATTTTATCCAGAACGCGGAAAAATTATTCGACAAGGTCAATCGAAACCTGACCTTGATCGGCTTACGCATGATTTTTGAAGAGATTAACGCGCCCCGTAGGACCAGTAAAAGAAAGCTACAGGCCAAGCTTCTGAGGGGAGGTCCAGCGGGGTGATAAAAAGTGATTTTGTGCGCAAGAAAAGTCCGTTTTCCGAACTGGTAGGAATAAAGACTGTTGGCCGGGGGAAATATTTTCAATTAAAGGTCCAGAAAAAACATACTAATTCTCATGGCTATACCCACGGCGGAGCGATCTTTAGCCTGGCTGACCGGGCTTTCGCCTGCGCGGTAAATACTCCGGGTAAAATTTCTGTGGCCATGGAAATGAAGATCAACTATCTTTCGCCTGTCTCTGTTGGAGATATGCTGATCGCCCGGTCCAAAGTGATCAAAGAAGGCAAAAGGACCACGGTTTGCCTGATCGAGATAAAAAGAAAAAAAGAGCTGGTAGCGATGATCCTGGCCACAGCTTTTAATGTGAAACACGAATAAAACGAATGATAGCGAATTACACGAATATAAAACAAATATTAAAAGATATTTTTATTCCGGAGCAGCATAAGACAGAAGCGGTGTATTTTTACGGCCGGGTTGTGGTGTATGTGTTCTTTCTTGTCTGGGGCCTCAGATTAATGAAAACCCCGCTGAATGACCAGATGATGTCTTTCATGCATAATATAAACCTGCCTATGCACGAAGCCGGGCATATTATATTTTCCTTTTTAGGAAATTTTATGGGAGTACTGGGCGGGACCATCATGCAGTTACTGATGCCGGCTATTGTGCTTGGTTCGTTCCTGGTGAAAAACAGGGATGCTTTTGGGGCCTCGCTGGGCCTCTGGTGGCTGGGACAGAGCTTTATGGATAATGCCCCTTATATCAATGATGCCCGGGCCGGTGAGTTGCTATTGTTGGGCGGAGTGACTGGTAAAGAAGCTCCGGGATATCATGACTGGGAAAATATTCTTGGACAGTTAGGCTGGCTGCAGTATGACCATCTTCTGGCTAAGATCAGTTTTACCGTAGGGATACTTTTAATGCTGCTGGCTTTTGCCTGGGGAGGATATATGCTCTATTTACAGTTTCAGGCTAACCAGAAGGCACAGGAATAAATGTAGGCTTGATGGGTTTATTGTATAATTTTTAAATAGCCGAAAGGAGAAGATCATGAAGATAATACGCTATATCGCTATTAGTATTCTAATTAATATGATCATGTTATTGCCCTGGACAGCGCAGGCCGGCATTAATAAGAAGGTGTTGTTAGCGGTTTACTATGACAATACGGATTATGACACCTGTAGAAATATTTTTAAGGAAGAATTAGCCCTGGAGGCGAAGAAAGCTGGCCTAACCCTGGAGTTCATGGTTTTGGATACCCATGGGTCGAAAGAACTATTCATCAACCAGCTCAAGAAGATGGAACCGCAGATCGATCTGATCTTTACGGCCGGAACCCCAAACTGCCTGGCTATTAAAGAAGCCGGCATCACTAAGCCGGTAATTTTTACTGCTGTCGCTGACCCGGTAGAAGCAAAATTAGTAGAAAGCCTGGTCCAGCCAAACACTAATTTCACCGGCAGTCATTGCGCTGTCTCGGCCGACCGTCAATTAAGCGCGCTTCTTTATGTGATACCTGCAGCAAAAAAAATAGGATTTTTGTATAATCCTGAAGACCCTGCTCCGGTAAGCCAGGTCAAGGCCTGGAAAGAAGCAATGGCCAGGATCAAGATGAAGGCTATAGAATATTTGATTCCCAGTGCAGCAAATTCGATAGATTCCCTGGCTGATGCTGCCCAGCCCATAGTAGGTAAAGTTGATGTCCTGGTAACTCTGGCTGATGCCAAGATTTCCGCTTTTAGTGAAGGGGTTATCGCAGTGGCCAATACTCATAAAATACCCACCTATGCTTCATTGAACAGCTTAGTGAAAAAAGGCGCCCTGATATCTCTTGGTTTTGACTTTAAGGCCGGCACTTTGATAACGGTTCCTCAGGCTATTAATATACTAAATGGTGCTGATCCAGCCACGATTCCGGTCATCACTCATTCTGAATACCGCTTGGTCATCAATATGAATACCGCCAGAATTATTGGGCTGAAAATACCCCCCAATGTCCTAAAAAACGCAGCTGAGGTTATTGAATAGAGGTTCTAATCTGTGCCTGTCCCCCCTGCTAGTTATGCTTTTGCAGAACTAGGGGGGATAATCTTTTTTTAAATCTGTGTAATCGTATTTATAAAAAAGTTCTTGACAAATAAAATAGTATTTGATATATATTAGCAATCACAAGTAAAGAGTGCCAACTTACAATTGCACTTACATAATTGTAAGTTTCTGCTTTTTATGAGCTTGGCAGCAGCAAGAGGATACAATAATAAAAGGAAAGGAGGAGACAAAATGAAGTTAAGACCGCTTGGAGACAGAGTATTGGTAAAAGCCCTAGAGGCTAAGGAAGTGAAAAAGGGAGGCATTATTATCCCTGATACAGTCAAAGAAAAACCGCAGGAAGGTGAAGTGATCGCGGTTGGACCAGGCAAAACAGATGACAATGGCAAAAAGATCGCCATGGATGTCAAGGTTGGCGACAAGATCTTGTTTGGCAAGTATTCCGGCACAGAAGTAAAAATTAATGACGTCGAATATCTCATTATGACCCAGGACGATATCATGGGCATAGCAGAGTAAAAGGGGGTTGATGGAAATGGCAAAGATTATAAAGTTTGGGGAAGAAGCAAGACAATCATTACTAAAAGGTATTAATGTTCTGGCCGATGCGGTGAAAGTAACCCTCGGACCCAAGGGCAGAAATGTGGTATTAGACAAAAAGTTCGGCTCACCGACTATTACCAATGACGGCGTGACCATTGCTAAAGAAATTGAGTTGGAAGATCCGTTCGAGAATATGGGTGCGGAACTGGTCAAGGAAGTGGCTTCCAAGACCAATGATGTTGCCGGTGACGGTACAACCACAGCAACGGTCCTGGCCCAGTCAATTATGAAAGAAGGTTTGAAAAATATTACTGCCGGCGCCAATCCTTTACATATTAAAAAGGGTATTGAGAAAGCCGTAGATGCAGTAGTCAATGAGATCAAGAGAGTAGCCCAGAAAGTAAATACTAAAGAAGAGATCGCCCAGATCGCGGCCATCAGCGCCAATGATAAAGAGATCGGCAACCTGATCGCTGAAGCCATGGAAAAAGTAGGCAAAGACGGCGTGATCACCGTAGAAGAAGCAAAGTCTATGGAAACTACTTTGGAAGTAGTGGAAGGCATGCAGTTCGACCGCGGTTATGTTTCACCTTATTTTGTCACTGACCCGGAAAGAATGGAAGCAGTCCTAGAAGATGCATATTTATTGATCACTGACAAAAAATTATCCGTAATGCAGGACCTTTTGCCGGTATTGGAAAAAATAGCCCAGACTGGCAAGCCATTCGTTATTATCGCCGATGAAGTAGAAGGCGAAGCCTTGGCTACTCTGGTCGTCAATAAATTAAGAGGCACCTTAAAATGCACCGCAGTGAAAGCTCCGGGTTTTGGCGACAGACGGAAAGAAATGCTCGAAGATATCGCCATTCTCACCGGCGGCCAGGTCATCAGCGAAGACATTGGCATCAAGATGGACAAGGCTGACCTGACCATGGTTGGCAAAGCCAAGAGGGTGACCGTGGATAAAGAAAACACCACTATCGTCGGCGGCGAAGGCGACAAGAAAGCCATCGAAAAGAGAATTTCCCAGATCCGTAAGCAGATCGAAGAAACCACTTCCGATTATGACAAAGAAAAACTGCAAGAGCGGCTGGCTAAACTGGTCGGCGGCGTAGCGGTGATCAATGTCGGTGCAGCTACCGAGACCGAGATGAAGACTAAGAAATTCAAGATTGAAGACGCCTTGCATGCTACCAGGGCCGGTGTGGAAGAAGGAATAGTCCCAGGCGGCGGCATTGTCCTGTTGAACGCCATCAGCGTGTTGGATAAAGTAAAAGTCGATGATGCCGATGAGCAGACCGGTATTACTATTATTCGCAGAGCCCTTGAACAGCCGATCAGGGAAATTGCCGAGAACGCCGGAATGGAAGGCTCCATCGTAGTAGACCGGATCCGCAAAGAGAAATATGGCGTAGGCCTGAATGCGGAAACTGGTGAATACGTGGATATGGTCAAAGCAGGTATAGTTGATCCGGCGAAAGTAACCCGGACAGCTTTACAGAACGCGGCCAGTATCTCGGCCCTGTTGCTAACCACCGAGACTTTGATCACCGATAAGCCGGAAGATAAGAAAGATATGCCGCAGATGCCACAGATGCCGCAGTATTAAGAACAGACGGCAGATGGCAGAT
>CAZFDO010000139.1:0-4550 GCA_964517965.1 uncultured Clostridia bacterium | reverse complement strand
TACAACTGTGCACTTTTAATCTTTAAACTGTGCACTTTTAAATTTTAGCTAACATACTATTTTCTATTTGTAAATACCCCTGTAATAGTATATAATAATAGTATGCGTATTTTAACCAGATATATTTTAAGGGAAAGTTTGGCTTCTTTTTTGATGGCCATGCTCCTATTCACCTTTATCCTGCTAATGGACCGTATTTTTGACCTGGTCAGTATGGTCATTAGTAAAGGAGTTGGCCTGGCGGCAGTAGGTAAGCTCCTGTCTTATACTTTACCTTTCACTTTTACCCTGAGTCTGCCCATGGCCACATTATTGGCTATTTTACTAGCCTTAGGACGTCTTAACCAGGATAACGAGATAACCGCCATTAAGGCCAGCGGCGTATCCACCTTAAGGATCATGACCCCTCTGCTGGTAACCTGTGTCCTATTGTCTTTCTTGGGTATTTATTTCAATGACCGGGTAGTACCGGCGGCGAACCATAAATTCAAGAATCTATACATGGAGATAATCTATCTTTCACCGGTTTTAAAACTGGAAGAACGCACTTTTATCGAACTTAAGGATACCCGGCTCTATTTTGAATCAATAGACAAAAAAGCTTCCACTTTCAAGGGAGTGATCATCTACAAAAATGAGAAAGATGGCCTGCCGCTCATGATCACTGCCGAAGACGGCAGTTTCCGCAGCGGCCAACAGCAGGGACTGGTCCTGGAGCTGCATAACGGCGCCCGGCATATGGTCGACAAGAAGGATCTTTATAAATATAACCGGGTCTTTTTCGATACCTATTCCATGCTCATTAACCTGGCGCAGGATGCGCCTAAAGATGCGGTCCGCTATAAAAGCCTGCGGGAAATGAACAAACAGGAATTGGGAACAGAAATAAAGCGGCTAAAGGACAGCCACATCAATCATAATTCCCTGCTCGTGGAATATCATCTGCGTAATGTTATACCCTTTGCCTGCTTGACGTTCGCCCTGATCGCTATCCCCCTCGGGTTGCGGCCGAAACAGACTACCAAGGGCCTTGGTTTCGGCTTAAGCTTGATCTTGATAGTATTATATTATACTATCCTGATCACCGGCATGACGGCCGGAGAACGCGGCGTGATCAAACCATACATTGCCGTCTGGCTGCCTAATTTAGTCATGGGCATAGCTGGCATATTATTCAGCATTAAAGTAATCAGAGGAAAAGTATGAACCCAGCCCTTCCTAATCATTTTCAGGAAGAGTTAGGGTAAATTAACTTTTATTTTTCAATCCATTTAGATTGTTAAATAGGAAAGGAAGAGCTGGGTGAAGATAATCGACCGTTATGTCCTTAAACAATATGGTCAGGCCTTTTTCTTTGCTTTGAGTTGTTTTGCCATAATTGTGCTGATTTCCCAGTTCTTCGACAAAATAGACACCTTCTTGAACTATAAAACTCCTCCCTTGAGAATTTTAATCTATCTTTTTTACAGGCTGCCTTTCTGGCTGGTGCAGGTAATGCCGATAGCCACCTTGCTGGCTACGCTTTTTGCCCTGAGCAACATGCTCAGGTATAATGAACTAACCGCCATGAAAGCTTCAGGTTTAAGCCTCTATCGCATCCTGCTGCCGCTTTTCTTGTTTACCGCCGTCCTCAGCGGAGTGACCTTTGTTTTCAACGAAACCCTGGCTTCCCCGCTGGAATATAAAGCCAAGTTGTTTGAGAAACACAAGATCCGCCACGAGGAAGGACTTGATTATTTAATGCGCAGTAATGTCATTTATTACGGGCAGCAGAACCGTATTTATAATATCCGGTTCTTTGACGGGCAGAACAGCACCATGCAAGATGTGCAGATCGATGAATTCAATAAAACTCATAATCTGATAAAACAATTTGTGGCCAAGTCAGGACAATGGCTGGATAATACCTGGGTATTCACTGATGGCATTACCCGGGAATTTGACCAGCAAGGCAAGAACATTCTTAAAGAGGAAAAGTTCAGCCGGACGATCCTGAAACTACCGGAGAACCCAGGTGATTTCCAACGCGAGGCCAAAAAATCTACGGAAATGGGCTATCGGGAGTTGAAAGACTATATCATCCGCCTGCGCAAAAACGGACTCCCGGCTAATAAGGAACAGGTTGAACTCGGGCTTAAATTCTCTTACCCGTTTGCCAATCTGATCATAATGTTGATGGGGATACCCTTTGCCCTTTGGACCAAACAGTCCAGCAAAGTCATGAATTTCGGTACTGGTATGGCCATTGCTTTCATTTTTTGGGGAACTATCGAGGTAGGACACGCTTTGGGTGAGAATAAGGTGCTGACACCGTTGTTGGCTGCCTGGACCTCTAATATTGTCTTTGGCAGTATTGCCGCCTGGCTGCTTATTAAAAAAGTCAGAAAATAAACAGGCACAAAGGCACAGAGTTAAAAACCAAGATCAGGCACAAAGGAAATAACAAACTTTTTATTTTCCGGATACAAACTTCCTGCTTATTTTTTGCTTTGTGCCTCTGTGCCTTGTCTTTGCATTAAACTTTGTGCCTTTACTTTATGATTGCTACTTTACCCATCTTTTCGTTATTATTCGCTTTAAACCAGTAGAGATAGATCCCGCTGGCTACTTTTTCGCCACTTTCATTCCGGCCATTCCAGGTATATTCATATTCCACCCTATTATCACTAACTGCAATCTGGCTGATCTCTCCAGTTTTGGATTCCCTGATCAATTCCCCATTAATATCATAGATCTTCAAGGAAATATTCTTAGTTTCTACAAGATTAGTGGTAATAATCTTAAGCTTGGTTTGACCCGTACTGCTGGGATTAGGATAGCTGTAAATTTTAGTGATCTCCGGCAGTTTCGTAAACACTGCCTGGTAAATATCAAAGGTCATTGAACTGCCCCCGGCATTGCTGATATTCAAGATGCTGAACTGGGATGATTCTGAATTATAGGCTTTATTATCAGGGCTCGCAAAACTGGTAACCCCCTTCGTGCCCGGGAATGGGTCACTGGCTTCACTGGTTTTGTCTGTCCTATCTGCTTCGATCAGATCTACGGTACGGTGCGGGACATACGGTTCTGAATTTATGACATGCAAATCTTTGGCTTTCCCGCTATTGCCCAGGGAGTCAGTGGTCTCATAGTCAAGCATAGCGTCATCAATATGCCAGAAAAGCAATCCTTCACCAGGCAGATACAGGTCAAAATTCTCTTTCCTCCGGTATTCCACCAGGATATACTCTTTGCTGGGATCATCGGCTGTCACCAATGGTATCTTATAAACGCTTTGGGATCCTGTGGTAGTCACAGGTACGGATAATTCTTTTTGCGTTAGTTCTGTAGGGGTTATCCAGCCCAGGAGCTTCTTGCCCCAGGCTCCTATATGTGACGGCCGGCTGCCATCACGGCCAGAGCCCAGCCAGGACCCGCCATCCATTAAATCCCAATCTCCCACCACTGTTGTACCGCCGATAGTTTGCGTATTATAAAGATCATATAATCCCAGGTCATGGCCAAACTCATGTACAAATGTTCCGACCTTGGAGTATTCGCTCATCATAGTGTAGTTCTGGACATGCACGCCATCATTGGTCAAGTATCCTTTTTCATCCCGAACTCCGTTATTGATGACAGTAAAAGAACCACTGTGCGACCAGATATTATTGGTAACACCGGTATCTTCCTGCGCCCGGCCGGCATGAATAATAATTACATGGTTCACAATGCCGTCACCATCGAGATCGTATTGGGCAAAATCAATATCAACATCAGCCTTTTGGACAGCTTCAACAACCAGGTTGGAGATATCAGTATAGAGGCTATCTATGCCCTGGAACCCATCTGCCCCGTAATAGCTCATATTTCTTGAGCTCTTGTACCATTGGGCACCGGTCGTACCTGTTACCTGGAGTTGTGACTCGCTGACTTCTTTAAAATAATCATACATACTGTTATAGCCAGCAGCCTGGCTAAATAAAAGATTGTCAAAATAAGTCTTGGAATGACTGGCAGAGGCTGTCGTATCGGCAAATTCTATAAGAATTGCCGCCACTTTCGCCGTACCAATAGTAATGGCCCGCTGAGATACATGCTCTACAGGCATAACCGGTATAGCTACTCGTGGTTTAGTAATCAGGGATTGCAGCTCTGGTGAGACCGAACCAACATCATAGATCAAAGGATGCGGTGGCATGGCAAAAATAGTCGCTAGTCGCCAGTCGCTAGTCGCCAGTAAAAGAAGAAATAAAAAAGCAATTAAAAGTTTTTTCAAAAACAGCTCCTAAACCTAAAATACGGGTTAATAGAAAGGCCGCCTACTTAAGTAAGCGGCCTTTCTATTATTCTATAAATTCTTCTTGGTCACAATCATCGGTCTCCTTAGAAGCCAATAGACAAAGCTACCATATGATTCCATTCAACGATCTGGCCGGCGTAAAGACCAAGTTCTTCGCCATAGAAGGCATAATCCAACTTGAGCAACCACAAATCCAAGCCCAAGCCAAAGGATGGATAGCCAGAATTAAAACCACCCCGCAGTGCCAGCATCCTGGTCTGGTACT
>CAZFDO010000138.1:0-4650 GCA_964517965.1 uncultured Clostridia bacterium | reverse complement strand
AGCACCCCGACTGTTTTGTTCTTTAGGGGCCCCAGTTGAATGGCAATCTTTCGACAGAAACGTCTGGCCTGCTCCTCGTTCACTTTGATCGCCGCGGTCACAATTTTCATTTCATAGCCAGCCTGGCCAGACTGGTAAACGAGTCCGCGGGTATCCTTAGGAAAACAACTGCCGCCATAACCAATACCGGCATGCAGGAATTTGCCGCCGATGCGACTGTCATAGCTCATAGCTTTGGCTATATCTTTCACTTCTGCTCCCACGATCTCACAGATATTAGCAATTTCATTAATAAAAGAGATCTTGGTTGCCAGAAAAGCATTTGCTGCGTATTTGGCCAATTCCGCGGTGGCACAGTTAGTGAAGAGCATTGGCGTACCGAGCAGATAAAGCGGCCGGTAAAGCTCACTCATTACTTGACGGACCCTTTCGCTTTCTGTCCCGACAATGATACGATCTGGATGAGTGGCGTCAATCACGGCTGATCCTTCTCTCAGGAATTCAGGATTAGAAACCACATCAAATTTTATTTTTTTATTCCTTTTTTTCAAAGCTGCAGCAATGATCGCCTTGATCTGCTTGCTGGTCCCCACCGGAACCGTACTTTTAGTGACAATGATCTTATAATCATCAATAGTCTGGCCGATATCCCTGGCTGCTTGTTCTACATAAGACAGGTCGATACTGCCATCACTATGCGTCGGTGTTCCCACGCAAATAAAGATCAGGTCGCAGGCCTGGGCAATTTTTTTCAGGTCTGTCGTAAAAGAAAGCCGGCCATCTTTCATGTTGCTTTTAATAAGCTCATCCAATCCCGGCTCAAAAAATGGTACTTTGCCTTTATTAAGCTGGAGCACTTTCTCCCGGTCAAGATCAACACCAAACACCTCATTGCCAAAATCCGAAAAACAGGCGCTGGTGACTAACCCTACATAGCCTGAACCAATGACACAAATTTTCACCCCGCTCTTCCTCCTCGTTCATAAATATATCTCTCTGAAGCTACTATTTCGAAAAAGGCCCCCTGCTCATCTAAAATATCTTTAGGAAGAGCTGGGTTCATTTATTCTTTCCTTCCATGCTAAGCGCGGCATATCCACCCAAAATCAGGCTGATGACCAAAGCCACCAAAATATTCATTTTCTTCTTTGGCAAATATGGCTGTAGCGGTATAGAAGCAGCCTTAATGATCCTTAACTGGCCCAGTTTAGTGCCGGCTGCTACTTTAATTTCTGCTTCCTTCTGGGTCAAAATTGTGTAGGTGTTTTTAGCTGTCTCTGAAAGTCTTTTAAGCTCAGCTTTTTTCAGGTTTTCCTGGCTGTATTTGCCTTTGAGCTGGGAGATCTGGGATTTAAGAGCGGGAAGATAGGTATTAAGGTATTCCTTTCTATTTAACAAATTTTCCATGATCATTTTCAAGGCCGCTACTTGCTGGGCGAAATCCTGAGTCACGCTATCGAGCTGGAAGACCTGGCTGGAATAATAATTGGAACTGGTTTGCTTGGGACTATTTTCAGTCTCGCTTTTCCAATCCTCATCTAATTTAATATCACTAGAAAAAGAATCATTTTCCAGCAGTCTTTTTTGCACATCCTGCAGGAATAATCTATTAGCTAATACCATGACAGAATTGCTTTCGCCCTGTTCTTTTGTTTTCTTGTCAAGCTGGCCCAGGTAATTAGCTATTTCGCCGGCGATCACTTCCGCTTTATCTGCCTTTTTTTCAAGCTCAGCTACCCGGTTTATTTTGGCGGATACCTCTTTCTGGTATAGTTCAAGGTTGCTGCTGCTGTCAAACTTCGTCAAACTGCTTTCTATCTGGATCATGGTAGCCTTAACCTGCTCCAGTTCTTTAGCGATAAATTTACCGGCATTCCTGTTCTCTACGCTATTCAATTCCTCTACCTGGTCGATCAAATATTGGCTCCAGAAGTTAGCTATTTCAGTAGACTTGACTGGGTCAGTATCGTTAATTTTCAGGTCCATTAATCCGGTATCCTTATCCATCCGGATACTGACTTTTCCTTGAAGTTCACCAGGCTCCAATTTTGCATATTGTGCTCCTGTTGATTTTAAGGCAGCCAATACTTTTTGGATCAGGGTCCCATCTTTCACTATGCTTTCCAGGACTTCAATTGACTGCAGAGGTAATGGCGTAGTTCCGATCTTAGGATCTCCTAACTTGTAGAAATCAATATTGTAGGTTGGCTTGCTTAATAACAAGGAAACGGAAGAGCGGTAAACCGGTTTCATGATACTATTCAGGGTTACAGCTAAAACCAAGGCCACCACAATAAATAACAGCAGCACCGCTTTCCGGCGCCATAAAACTTCCAGGATATCGATCAAATTAAGTTCCTGCTCTCTGAACGAGGACATTGTTTTACCCCCTATAATTCCTTGTCTAAAATCGCCTTAAAGTTACTGGCGTCAAAATCGAGTATTACCATATTGCCTTCTACCGATACTTTATTCTTATAAGCCAGCTGGGAATAGGCGTACTTACGCTTGACCACTTCACCCAGAAACTGAGCGTCATTTTTCACCATATTAAGTTTTGATTGGTCACTGCACTTAAAAACGATCTTGCCCTTCAATGAATCAGATGTAACCAATTTGAACTCAAGCATTAAGGCGTCCAGCCACTGGCCGGACATTAACACCACCATCTTATTATCTGCTTCCCATTTTTTCAGGTCCTGCGAAAACTTCCGGTTCTGGTTATTGATAAAGATCAAGCCATCATAGTCTTTCGGTATTTTCCCGATGAGCTCCTTAAACAACCCCGTAGTTACGATGCTGTTTTGCTTTGTTCTTGTGCCCAGGCAGGTGGCCACCAATCCGCTGTTACTGGCCAGTACCACCTGGCTCCCCTGCACGGAGAAGGCAGTCATAAGGTCATTGGTCTCCGCGCGGTTGTCAAAGTAAATATTCTGCTGGTTAATTTGCTTTTTCTGCCAGTTAGGATTAACACTGACAAAGTTACCTAAATTATCGATCAGGAACTTATTAAATCTTTCTTTTTCACTTTCCAGGTCAGGGTATACTGCCAGGATGTTTTTACTCGTCGTACCAGTGACGAAGCTGCCGCCGGCGATCTGCTTGAATTTGAACTGCCGGAACAGATAATCCAGGAGAAAATAATTGGGATCATCCTTATGACTGGCTATTTTCCCTTGATAACTCTTGATCAAACCTTGCCAGGCACTGCTGGTGTTAATATTCCTCAGGCTATATACTATCTCGGTATTATCAGGTAAATATTCGGTTAGTTCTGCTGACCCGGCTAAGCCAGCCGCCGCTAAGCAGAATAATACTGCCAGCAACCATACTTTTCTCATTGTATTTGCCGCCAAATGATGTTCAAGTCGCGAACCTGGTAATTGATTTCCACAAAATTTGCCAGGAACGTGACCTCTCCTTCATAAGTAACCCCGACTCCCAGGAGCAGGCGCATCAGCACATTATTCAAGAACAAAGCATCCAGCCCTATCTTGTCAACATCAGCTATATACTTGGACACAAAAGCGATCTTCCCTTTGACCTGGTCAGCAGTGGCCAGCTTACCGCTTATCTGCATATATTCGACCGAGTCAATTGACGGAAAGAAGGAAAAGTTATTTTTTTCTTCCAACTGTTTGGCAAATTTACTTAATTCACCCTGCTTATTGGTAACATAGATGTTCAGTTCTTCCCGGGTGTATGGTTTAAAAATAGACCTGATAGTAGCTATTTCTGCCGCAGACAAGGATCTTTGATCAATCGCAGCTGATCTCAGCACGAGCAAATTATTGGATATTTTCAAGCTCTTATTCTTATCGAATCCTACCCCTTTTAGGGAAGCAAACCCCAGAACCAGGCGAATTAACCGCGTCTTTTTGCCAAGATCAATAATAACGATATAATCAGGCTGCTTTTCTAAGCGCGCATAATCCTGGTCATAGATTACACTAAAAAGAATATCCTGAGGCAGCATAGATAAAACAATTTTTCGGGCCAGGCTGCTGCGTAATTGAGGATTCGCCGCCGTCATCTTTTTCCAAAAAACATCAAAGAGCTCAGCCGGCCCTTTTTCACGCCAGTCAATACAGAACTGTCCATAGGCCAAGGATTTTTCCGGCAGATATAAAAACCGGTCCTCTGTTTTTTGCGGCCAATTATACCAGATAACAGCCGCCAGCATAGCGCTTAATAGGCCTAGACTAATAAAACGGCTAAGTTTTTTCATGTTTTCAAGTACCGTTTGAGCGCATCCTGCCACGTTGGCAGAGGCGGGAAGTTATGTAATTTCCAGTTAAAATTAGCCAAGACTGAATATTTTGGCCTGGCTGCTGCCCGGGGTACCTGTTGTGTCCTCACCGGCTCCACTTCCTCTTTGGCTCCCACTTGTCTTACTATCTCCCTGGCAAAATCGTACCAGGAACAGGATCCGCTGTTAGTAATATGCCAGATACCGTAAAGACCAGTGCCCAGATGGCAGTTGGCAGATAGCAGTTGTTTAATAGCGCCTGCCAGATCGACAGTATATGTGGGAGACCCAATTTGATCATTGACGACTTTTAAACCATGTTTGGTTTTTATTTGTGATTGGATAGCTTCCACAAAGTTCTTGCCGTTCTTGCCAAACAACCAGCTGGAGCGGACAATGAT
>CAZFDO010000137.1:2017-4696 GCA_964517965.1 uncultured Clostridia bacterium | reverse complement strand
TAGAACCCGCCACTGGTTTGGTTCGACAGAAAAGTAGAAAATATAGTTTTTACTTGAAATTTGCCTGTTTTTAGGGTATATATTAAATATACGATTACGGTGATTTTGATCGCTGTAATCATTTTTATACCAGGAGAAACATGATATGGTCAGCGCCAATGTGAAAGAAGAAGATGAAGTAAAATACCGCTTACACGATGACGGTACTTTTGAAATAGATAACTACAATCTGGCCCGTCCTTTTGCCAGCTTTTTCCCGGGGATTGCCGGTCTCAAAGGCATCCCGATGTGGCTGTTTTACGTGAACCGGGGGCAGGGAATCGCCTCTTTTGGTATAAAAGGTAAAAACTATTCCATTATGGAGTTCCAGCCGGCCAATCGGGCGTACGGGTTGACCCCTAATATCGGGTTTCGCACCTTTATTAAGGTAAAACAACAGGGCCAGACCATATTCTATGAACCTTTCCAGAATAATAACTCCAATAATGCTTATAAAACCAGTCAAAAGATGCTGATACGTCCCGCCGAGCTGGTCTTGGAAGAAACCAACGAAACTCTAGGCTTAAAGATCATCGTCAAGTATTTTACCCTGCCCCAAGAGTCAATAGCCGCGCTGGTACGTATCGTGGAGATAACCAATATCAGCAATAATGAGCTTGATCTGGAAATAATTGACGGTCAGCCAAAGATAATTCCCTATTGGATGAGCAATGATGTACTAAAATATATGAGCCATACGGCCCAGGCCTGGGCTAAAGTGACTAATTTTGAAAAGACAGGGCTGCCTTTTTATCAACTGAAAGTTGAGATCATTGATAAACCAGAGGTGCAGGCGCTCAAAGAGGGAAATTTCTATTTTGCCTTGGAAAATATTAATGGGGCGCTGCAACCAGCGCAGATGATCATTGACCCGGAATTGATCTTTGGCGAGGTCACAGATTATAATTATCCTTCGGCGTTCATCAAACAACAGGATTTTATCCTGCCGGTGAAGCAATTTGGGGATAATAAATATCCAGCCGCCATGAGCTTGATCAAGTGGACGCTTCCTGCCGGGCAAGGCCGCAGCCTCTATTCTCTGATCGGGCATGTGGACAATGAAGAACAATTGAATAATTATTTTCAGAAAGCGAAGAATATAGAATATTTTAACCGTAAACGGGAAGAGAATAAACAACTCATACAAGATATTACCGCGCCGATCCAGACTCAATCCAGCCGCCAGGAGTTTAACTTGTATTGCCGGCAAACCTACCTGGATAATGTTTTGCGCGGTGGCATGCCCATCAACTTGCCTGCCGGCGACAGCAGCATACCGTTTTTTGTTTATGCCCGTAAGCATGGCGATCTGGAGCGTGATTACAATAATTACCTGATTTCCCCGACCTATTATTCCCAGGGCGACGGCAATTTCCGTGATATCAACCAGAATAAACGCTGCGATATTTTCTTTGATCCCAAAACAGGGGATACGAATGTCCTGGTTTTCTACAATTTAGTACAGCTGGATGGCTATAACCCACTGCTGGTCAAAGGGACCTACTTTATTTTTAAAGCCGGAACAGCTGAAAATAAGAAAGTACTGGACCGGGTCACTGACAAAAAGGGTTTGGCGCTATTGAATAAGTTTTTTGCTAAGCAATTTGAACCTGGCAGCTTGCTTCTTTTTATAGAACGAAACAAAATTAATTTAAAAGTATCCGAAGAACAACTGCTTCGTGAGATCTTTGGCCGGGCCCAGCGGATCAGGGAAGCAGAGCATGGCGAAGGGTTTTGGACTGATCATTGGACCTACAATTTGGATTTGCTGGAAACATATCTGGCTGTCTATCCGGAAAAAGAACGGGGGATATTGCTAGAGAAGAAAGAATTTACCTTTTACGATAATTCCCATATTGTCTTGCCGCGGCATGAAAAATATGTTGATGCTAATGGTCTGATCAGGCAGTTTGGCTCAGTCATAATCAGCCCGGAGAAAGTCGGAGTACTGAAGGAACGGGCCAATAATGAACATATAGTAAGGGATAAAAAAGGCTGGGGGAATATTTATAAGACTACCCTGCTGGTAAAAATGACCTGCCTTTTACTCAATAAATTAGCTACCTTAGATCCGGATGGTATTGGCATTGAAATGGAAGCTGATAAGCCCAGTTGGTATGACGCTCTTAATGGCTTGTCAGGAGTGTTTGGCTCTGCTGTACCGGAAACTTTTGAATTGAAAAGAATGGTCCAGTTTTTACAGGGGCATTTAGATAAATTCGGGATAGAAAATAACTATATGATCAATCTTCCGGAAGAAATGCAGAGATTTTTCCTTGGTTTGCAAGCGTTACTTTTAGCTCAGACCAAGCTTTCCGCGCATGCTTTCTGGGATAAAGCCACTACTCTAAAAGAAAAGTACCGCGAGGAAACTAAATTCGGCATAAGCGGGAAAGAAAAGCCGGTCAGCGGGCCAGATTATATTAAATTCCTGGAATTATGTTTACACAAAATTGATGACGGCCTGGCTAAAGCCCTGGATCCTGGCTCCGGGTTATATTACACCTATTATACCCATGAAGCGGAAAAATTTAGCTATATTAAGGATAAAAAAGGTAAAAAACACAGCCATAAAGGCTGGCCCTGTGTCACTATTAATAAATTCAGCAAGAGGCCCTTGCCATTGTTCCTGGAAGCAGA
>CAZFDO010000137.1:0-2007 GCA_964517965.1 uncultured Clostridia bacterium | reverse complement strand
AGCAGAAGTGCATTATTTGAAAACAGAAAAAAGCCATAATAAGGTTAAGCAATTATATGAAGCCATGAAAAGAAGCCCGTTGTATGACCAGGAACTGGGTATGTACAAGGTAAACGCTTCCCTGGAAAAAGAGCCTGCTGATATTGGCCGGTGTACTGTTTTTGCCCCAGGCTGGCTGGAAAATGAATCGATCTGGATGCATATGGAATATAAATACCTGTTAGAACTGCTCAATAGTGGTTTGCATGAGGAGTTTTTCACTGAATTTGAAAAAGCCGGCATCTGTTTCCAGAAAGCCTCAGTTTATGGGCGCAGTATCCTGGAAAACTCTTCCTTTATAGTTTCCAGCGCTTTTCCGGACAGCCGGATGTGGGGCAGAGGCTGTGTGGCTCGCTTGAGCGGATCTACAGCCGAATTCCTGGAGATTTGGATACTGATGACTATTGGCGGTAAACCGTTTAAATTAAATACCCAGGATGAGCTTACTTTGGAATTTAAGCCAGCGTTGCCAAAGAATTATTTTACCAGGGAAGGAATATTCAGCTGCCAGTTCCTGGGCACTACCCGGCTGGTCTACCATAATAGCAAGCAGATCGATACTTTTGCCAGCGAGTTTAAGATAGAAACCATCGAAGTGACTTGGCTTAACGGCAATAAAGAAAAGATCCAAGGCAACATTATTGGCAAAATCTTAGCTGAAAGGATCAGATCCCAGGAAGCCAAGCAGATCGATATATATTTCTAGAAATATGAAAAAATACTTTTCTTCACTCAAGCATCGTGATTTCCGGTTATTCTGGTCCGGGCAAATGGTCTCGCTTAGTGGCACCTGGATGCAGAATGTCGCGCAGGGGTGGTTAGTGTTGCAACTCACTAACTCCCCTTTTTTATTAGGTATTATTAATGCTATTGCCGCTTTACCCATCCTGCTTTTTTCTATTTGGGGCGGGACCATAGCTGACCGGATAAAAAAGAGAAAATTGATCATCTGCACCCAAGCCTTGTCTATGATCTTGGCTTTTGTTATGGGCATATTATTTTCATTGCATATTATTGAGTTTTGGCATATTGCTTTGATTGCCGGCCTGATGGGCCTGGTCAATGCTTTTGATATGCCGGCGCGGCATTCTTTTGTAATAGAAATGGTGGGGAAGGAAGATCTCAGTAACGCGATAGCTCTTAATTCCATGATGTTTAATATAGCCAGGATCATTGGCCCGGTCATTGCCGGGTTTGTGGTTGGGGCTTGGGGCGTTGGTACTTGTTTTTATATTAATGGGGCCAGTTTCCTGGCCGTGCTGGCTGGGTTGCTATTTATGAGGGGTGATTTTACCCCTAAAAACAGCAATCATATATCAATTCACGAAAGTACTATGGATGGAGCCAGATATGTCTGGCAAAACCAGAAGATCAGAAACCTGATCATCCTGGTAGCTGTTTCCAGCCTTTTTGGCGTTAGCTACATGGTGCTTATGCCGATATTTGCCCGGGATGTCTTGAATATTGGCGCCAAAGGATTGGGCCTATTACTTTCAGCTATAGGCATAGGAGCTTTATTGGCTTCCTTTTCCCTGACTATATTCAGTCATTCGGACCATAGTGACCGGTTAGTGTCCTTAGGAGGCATTGTTTTGGGTATAAGCCTGGTTATATTCGGATTTTCTAAGAGCGTGAATATATCCTTATTAGCCCTGGTCGGTGTGGGCTGGGGCATAGTGACTCAAACTGCCACTATTAACAACTTATTACAAAAAGAAACCCCGGATGAGCTGCGCGGGAGAGTAATGGGTTTTTATACTTTAATGTTTGTCGGTATGATTCCCTTAGGTAGTTTTCAGGCTGGTTTATTAGCTGCTTGGCTGACTGTCCCGTATTCTGTGGTGATTGGCGGCCTGGTGACCTTTACTATGAGTATTTTCCTGTCCAGGATACTGTTTAAAAGGCAACCCCGGCCGGCTAACTTAGTTCTTGACAATAAAAGCCTATAAGTGTATGATGAATTCGTTG
>CAZFDO010000136.1:0-4870 GCA_964517965.1 uncultured Clostridia bacterium | reverse complement strand
GCTGCCGCTGATGACCATGATCAATCCTAAACAGACTCCAATGTCTAAACAAGATCCCCAGGCACGCTCAAAGAATTTCAATGAAGTAGGTTTAGGCTATACCAAAGAAGAAGCAGTTTCAGAAGCCAAGCGTTGCCTAAAATGCAAAAAACCTCCCTGTGTGGCTGGCTGTCCGGTGAGTATCGATATCCCATCGTTCATATCTGCTATCATGGAAGGCGATTTTGATAAAGCTTTGCAGGTCATAAAAACTAAAAATAGCCTGCCCGGAGTTTGCGGACGGGTATGTCCGCAGGAAGACCAATGCGAAAAAGTCTGCGTCCTGGGCCTGAAAAATGAACCTGTTTCCATTGGGCGGCTGGAAAGAGCGGCCGCTGATTACGGTAAAATTAGTTCTCCGGAGTTACCTCAGGCCAAGAAAGGGAAAGTAGCAGTGGTCGGAGCCGGACCTTCTGGCTTAACCATAGCCGGAGATTTGGTCCGGATCGGTTTTCAGGTTACGATTTTTGAGGCTCTCCATAAGCCCGGCGGGGTACTGGTATATGGCATACCGGAGTTTCGTCTGCCTAAATTGATCGTGGAGCAAGAAGTAGAGGCCATCAAAAAACTGGGTGTGGATATAAGAGTTGATCAACTGATCGGCCGCACTTTTACTATTGATGAATTGAAAAAAGATGGCTATCAGGCGGTGTTTATTGCCAGCGGCGCCGGTTTCCCCAAATTCATGAATATTCCCGGGGAGAATCTTAACGGCGTCTATTCAGCCAATGAATTCCTGACCAGGGTAAACCTGATGAAGGCTTATCTGTTCCCGGATTTTGACACCCCGATAAAGAAAGTAAAAAGAGTAGCAGTCATCGGCGGCGGAAACGTGGCTATGGATTCAGCCCGTACCGCCTTGCGTCTGGGAGCGGAAAAAGTGTATAATGTCTACCGGCGTTCCCGCAAGGAAATGCCAGCCAGGGTAGAAGAAATTGAAAATGCCATTGAAGAGGGGATCCAGCTGGAATTCCTGGTGAATCCTATCCGCATTGTTGATGATGGCCAGGGCTGGGTTAAAGGCTTAGAATGCCTGCGCATGGAGCTGGGAGAATGTGATGAAAGCGGCCGCTGCCGTCCGGTACCGGTCAAAGGCAGTGAATTTATTTTAGAAGTGGAACAGGTGATCATGGCCATAGGAACTGCGGCTAATCCCCTGATCTCAGCGACTACCCCTGACCTGAAGATAAACAAATGGGGCTATATTGAAATAGATGAATCTACCGGACAGACTTCTAAAGAGGGTGTTTTTGCCGGAGGAGATATAGTAACTGGTTCAGCCACTGTTATTTCAGCTATGGGCGCTGCCCGGAAAAGTGCCGGAGCGATAGAAGCTTATCTAAAAGGCAGTAAAAGCGAAATCTCTTGACTTTAGTCTGAAATACATATAAAAATTAAGGTTTGAAATAGTCTTAGGTATTAAAAAAATACCCCTCCTAGATTTCTTCCTCTGTAGATTTGCAAAGCAAATCTAAACACGAGGACGGGTCGAAATCTAAACAGGGGGGTAAATTAGACCAAAAAAGGTCAAATTTAGGAGGAAACAAATGGCGAATCCAAAAAGAAGGCATTCTCCTCAACGCCGGGATAAACGCAGAGCCCATTGGCGTAAGGTAGAGATCCCGAATCTGGCTATCTGCCCGCAGTGCAAAGAACCTAAATTACCTCATCGTGTATGCGGTAATTGCGGGTATTATAACGGTATTGAGGTGATCAAGATCAAGGCTAAGAAAGAGAAAGGCAAAGAAAAGGAAAAAGATGGTAAGCATACTAAAAAAGGGGCATAAAGCATGCGCTTAGTCCTTGATGCTATGGGCAGTGATAATGCTCCTACCGTAGAAGTAGAAGGGGCCTTGCAGGCCAGCGCTGAATTAGACGCGGAGATCATCCTGGTTGGCCAGCAGAAAGTTATCGAAAAAGAACTGGCTAAGCATACATCGTTAATGCGAACGAGATTATCGAGATGCATGAAAGCCCGGCCCAGGCCTGCCGGCAAAAACCGGATTCTTCGATCATGGTCGGCACCAGGCTGATCAAAGAAGGCAAGGCCGACGCGTTCGTTTCTACCGGTAATAGCGGAGCGATCATGACCGCCGGATTAATTAATTTAAAACGTTTGGCCGGAGTGTCCCGTCCTGCCATTGCTACTTTATTGCCGACTCTCAGTGGCGCGTGCCTGCTGGTAGATGCCGGCGCCAATGTTGACTGTAAACCGAAACATCTCCTGCAGTTTGCGATCATGGGAGATATCTATGTCCGGTATATCATGGATAAGATTAATCCCAGCATCGGCTTGCTAAGTATCGGCGAAGAAGATAGCAAAGGTAATGAATTAACGGCCGCGTCCTTCAATTTGATCAAGAAAACATCGCTTAATTTCATTGGTAATATTGAGGGCTGTGACATTATTAAAGGAAAAACAGATGTCGTAGTCTGCGATGGCTTTGTCGGTAATGTGGTTTTAAAATTTGCCGAAGGACTGGCCGAGAGCCTGTTTCACCTGATCAAGGCGGAAATAGAAAAGAAGCTTATCCATAAAATAGGCGCCCTCTTGATCAAACCGGCATTCAAGGAAATAATCAAGCGTCTGGATTATGCTGAATATGGCGGAGCGCCGCTGCTTGGTTTGAACGGGGTTTGTATCATCGGCCACGGCTCCAGCAATGCCAAGGCCGTAAAAAATGCCTTAAAAGTTTCATCTGAATCAGTCAAGAATAATGTAAACCAGCACCTGAAAGAAGAAATAAAATTGTATAATTGGGAAGAGGGTAGCAATGGAAACAAGGATTAGAGCGGCCATTACCGGCACCGGATCCTATCTGCCTGAAAAAATACTGACTAACGCTGATCTGGAAAAAATGGTGGAGACTTCCGATGAATGGATAATTACGAGAACTGGCGTCAAGGAACGGCGCCTGGCTGCACAGCAGGAAGCAGCCAGCGATCTGGGAGCAGAGGCTGCCAGAAGAGCTCTCCGGGAAGCCGGCCTGAAACCGGAAGACATAGAGTGCCTGATTGTAGCGACTATTACCGGCGATATGCCGTTTCCGGCTACAGCGTGCTTTATCCAGAATCTTTGCGGCTTGAAAAATGCCGCTTGTTTTGATATTTCCGCCGCTTGCACCGGCTTTATCTACGCTCTCAGCATCGGCAAAGCTTACATCGAAAGCAAAACCTATAAAAATGTGCTTATTGTCGCGGTAGATGTACTTTCACGGGTCACTGATTGGACCGACCGGGGTACTTGTATTTTATTCGGTGATGGCGCTGGAGCAGCAGTATTAGAGCCAACCCTGGATGATAATGGCATTATGTCTATCTATATCGGCAGTAATGGAGACCAAACCCATCTTCTGCAACAGCCGGGCGGAGGTTCAAGAAATCCGGCTACCGAGAAAACCGTTAAAGAGGGACTGCATTATATAAAAATGAATGGTAATGAAATATTCAAGCTGGCAGTTACCGCCATGCTGCATTCAGCCCGGAAGGCGCTGGACCAGGCAGGATTAAAAAGTGAAGACATACAATTACTTATTCCGCATCAGGCCAATATCCGAATTATCGAAGCTACCGCTAAACGGTTCAAACTGCCGATAGAGAAAATATTCGTGAATATTCAGAAATACGGCAATATGAGCGGCGCTACGACAGCAGTGGGCCTGGATGAAGCTTTTCGTGAAGGCCGGATAAAAAAAGGTGACTATGTGGAATTGGTAGCCTTTGGCGCCGGCCTTACCTGGGGCGCCGCTGTGATCAAGTGGGGGAAATAAAGAAGTTGGCGGTTCGCCGTCCGCTCCGATGTAACATCGGAGCTCCCTCCAATAAACGTTGGCGGGCACGGCGTAGGTGGCAGTTAAAAACAAAGGAAAAATAATGAAGAAGATTGCTTTTATATTTCCTGGACAAGGTGCGCAATATGTTGGCATGGGACAGGAATTATATAATAAATATGGGCGGGTAAGGGAAATCTTTGATCGCGCTAATAAGATTCTGGGATATGACCTGACCAAGATAATATTTGACGGGCCGCTGGAGACCTTAACCCAGACCCAGCATACCCAGCCGGCCATTTTTACTTTAAGCGTGGCTACCTGCGTCTTATTGCAGGGAGAAGGTATTACTCCCCAGGCAGTAGCCGGACATTCTTTGGGAGAATATTCTGCGCTGGTAGCCAGCGGGATATTGAGTTTTGAGAATGGCCTGAAAATAGTCCAGATCCGCGGCCGCTTATTGCAGGAAGCGTCAATCAAATATCCGGGTAGTATGGCGGCTATCATCGGTTTGGATAATGAGAAAGCAGAAGCTATTTGCGCGAATGTAAAATCAGGAGTAGTGGAAGCGGTTAATTATAATTGCCCGGGACAGTTAGTGATCTCCGGCCAGCCCGCGGCAGTGCAGGAAGCGATGAAAGAAGCGCAAAATGCCGGCGCCATGAAGGTTGTCCAGCTGCAGGTTTCCGGACCGTTTCATTCCACTTTAATGAAGGAAGCCAGCGTCCAATTAGAAAAGGAACTGGCTAATTTCGAAATGCATGATCCGCTCGTGCCAGTAGTGGCTAATTGCAGCGCTAAATTTATCCAGGATATAGCCGCAGCCAGGATTTCCATGATCAAGCAGGTATATTCACCGGTCCTTTGGGAAAGATCAATAGGACAACTTATTAATAATGGCAGCGAGCTGTTTGTCGAAGTCGGACCAGGAAAAATATTGGGCGGATTATTAAAAAGGATCAACCGTAAAATGCCGTATGCCAATGTGGAAAATGAAATCACTCTGCAAGATCTGGTATCTAAAAAATAATTACAAATCTGAGATTTCCCCCTCGCGGGGA
>CAZFDO010000135.1:0-4875 GCA_964517965.1 uncultured Clostridia bacterium | reverse complement strand
TGTACTGGGAGACCAGTTAGCGAAGTTTAAGCAGAAAGAGTAAAATGATTATCCCCCCTAGTTCTGCATATGCATAACTAGCAGGGGGGACTTCGCACAGATTTTAAAGAGATCCGCCTGAGGCGGACAGGGATTACACAGATTAAAGACAAGAGCACATATTATGTTTAAAAGATTATTGCTACCAGTGATAATAGTCCTACTCTTGTCCTGGACAGTATCAGCCTATGGTTTTGGCCAGAATAAAACTATTATTCAGGACTTTAAATGGCAGGTCATAGAAACACCGCATTTTATCGTCCATTACTATTTGGAAAATGAGGCGGTAGTCGATGAAGTTGTTCTCATCCTGGAAAACGGGTACCAGAAAGTCACCAAGAGCCTCAACATTGAACCGCTGGAAAAGATCCCTTTCTTCCTTTACGCTACCCATAATGATTTTGAACAGAACAATATCAGCGATGTCGGAGAAGGGGTAGGCGGTTTTACGGAATTATTTAAGAACCGTTTCGTAGTGCCGCTCAATGGCAGTGATAAATGGCTAACCCACGTTATTGAACATGAAATGACCCATGCCCTGGTCTTTGAATTCTTTTTTGGCGGCCGTTTTTGGCGCTCTATCTATTTGTTCAAAAGCTTGTTCTATCCGCTCTGGTTCCTCGAGGGCCTCAGCGAATACCAGTCAGCGCCTTATGATATCGGCGATGAAATGATCCTCCGGGACGCAGTGATAAATAATGGCATTATACCGCTGCATAAACTGGGCAGTTTTGACCATCTTCAATCCAACCAGATAAGCCTCGCCTATAAGGAGGGACATAGCGCCTTGTCCTATATTGCGGAAAAGTATGGACCGGGCAAGATCAGTGACCTGCTTTATTTATTGAAAGATTCCTATGATATATCCAGCGTTCTTAGCTCAATCCTGAAAAAAGATATTTTTAAGCTGAATAAGGAATGGGAAGCTTATTTGAAAGTAAAATATGCCGATCCGGTCAAAGACAAAAAAACTGTTAGTGACTATGGCGCTAAGATCACGGACCGGGGATATACCAATAAACAGGGACAGCTATCTCCCGACGGTAAAAGAATCATATTTCTCACCGACCGCCGGGATCAATACGAATTCTTCCAGGCTAACCCAGACGGCAGTAAGCCGCGCACATTATTGAATTGGTTTCAGCGCAAGAGGTTTGACAATATCAGCCTTGAGGGTAATATATTTTCGTTTTCCCCGGATTCACAAAACATTGTTTTTAGCGCCGAAAAGCTCCAACGCCAGCATCTGTTTATTTATAATTTTCCCCGCCATCGTCTCACCCGGATCAAAGTGGCCTTAGATGAAGTGACTTCCCCTAATTTCTCTCCTGACGGTCAAAAAATAATATTCAGCGGATTAAAAAAAGGCTATAGCGATATTTATCAAATAGATCTGGATGGCCGGAATTTAACCCGCCTTACCGCTGATCCTTACGATGATACCTATCCGCTTTTTACTCCTGATGAAAAAGGGATGATCTATGTCAGCGAGCGGGATAAAATAAGGTATCTTTATCGTCTGAACTTGGAAACCAATGAAACAAAAAGAATGACAACCTCAGGTCAGGAAGAGACGGCTCCGTTCCTGACAGCGCAGGGCCAACAGCTTTATTATATCGGCGGGGATGATGGTATTTATAATGTCTACCGCCTGGATCTGAATACCGCACAGAAGCAAAAACTAACCGATGTAAAAACCGGCCTGGTTTCTGTTTGTATAAATCAGCAGGGAACAGATTGGCTGCTCACCGGATATAATGAAGGCAGAACTAACCTGTATCTGGGAAAAGTGGGTGGGGCTGTAGAGACTACCGGATACCAGGTATTGGCCAGCTCTACAACCGTACAAGTCACGACGACTACAATCACCACAACCGACCTTATTTTAAAAAAGTATCCTTATCATTTTAAAGCCAGCAGCGACTATATTTTGCCGATCTTTGTACTTTATGCCGGGACCGACGGCGCCGGTTTTGCCGGGGCTACTTACTGGCAAGTAAGCGATATGCTGGGCAACCATGTATTCAACACCGGAATGACTTATTCCAGCGCTGACAATTTACTGGAGTATTCACTTAGTTACCAGTATTCCCGCTGGCGACCGCAATTCAGTATCGGCGGTTACGGAGTCACGGGGTATGATATCAATAGTAATAGCGATCTATTACGGGTAAGAAGTTACCAGGAGAGCTTTTATGTAACTTATCCGCTGGATCGTTTTCATCGTGTGGAAGCAGGGTTGGCCAATGTCGATGAACACACCCGCAACCGGGACCAGAATGATATCCGCCGTCATGATCGGGCTAATGTTGTTTTTGCTTCTTTCACCCGTGATTATACTACCGGGGAGTTGTTTGACCTCAGGCATGGGCACCGGATCAATATAAATGCCAGTCTTGGCCGCAACCTGTTCCACAGTGACGTGAAATATGACACGATCCAATTCGACCTGCAGAACTACTGGACGGCCCAGAGGAATCTGATCATTGGCACCAGGCTGGTGGGCGTTGATTCCAGCGGGCGCGATTACCAGATATTTACCATCGGCAATCGCAATAATCTTCGCGGTTACAGTCATGCGGATGATATCACCGGACGGATCATTGCCCTGGCCAACCTGGAAACCAGATTTTATCTCTTTCGTAATATTGATTATGACCTCTGGTTCATGATGCCCAATATTTATTTTAAGAGCCTGCAAGCCGTAGTTTTTACAGACAATGGGATGGCTGGCTCTACGTGGGCCGAGTTCAAAACCCAGTCCAAAAAAGCGGGTAACATTCACAACAGTATAGGTGCCGGATTACGGCTTAATTCATTCCTGATGCAGAGCTTCCCGATCATTTTAAGGCTTGACTATGCCAGGCGAACTGATGTAAATAATAAGGGGGTGTGGTATTTCAATTTAGGAGCTAGTTTTTAAGAACAGCAAAATAGGAGGGGGTGTTATGGTTGATAGCACTAGCAAGACGATGCAAAAAATGGTGGTCCATAAAGCTGACGGTACGGTCATGAAAGGTATTTCCTATAATTTCTCTCCTTTCCTCAACATCGTGTTTCATCTCGAACTGGTAGATCATGCTGCTACCGACTCCAAAGCAATGGAAATAAGGATTTCGACACTGAAAGCTATATTCATAGTTAAAAGCTTTCCCGGGAATCCGGATTATAAGGATAAAAAATGCTTTCAGGACGAAGGTATCCAGTTGCAGCCAGGCCGCAAGTCTGAAATTGAGTTTGTTGACGGGGAAAAGATCTACGGCATGATCTTTACCTTTGATCCGAAAAAAGTAGGTTTTTGGCTTTTCCCTATTGATCCTAATGACAATAATGAAAAAGTTTTTGTTGTTTCTAATATGGTCAAGGAAGTAAAATTCGTTTAGGTCCAATTATTAGCCTGGCCGGTAGGGGGAGTGGCAACAATTTACCCCTTCCGGCTTTTTTTTATCCGTTTCGGATAACCCGCCAGCATGCACTTTGCTTGTGGCGGGTAGTTTTAGTACTTCACCACGTTTAAAGTCCTCATTTTCTCGACGACAATCACTATAAGGATTCGATTTTAGGCCCTTATTATTTTGGCGTAATGGTTTAGTACCCCCTGGTTTTGGGTAATTTTGGCTGTTTTAAGCCTGGCCATGGTTTGGGCCGGAGTTTTGGGCTTGGGGTCCAAAAACCAGCCTTAGCTGTTAGCTAGGGCTTTTGACAAGGTAGCCGTTAAGATCTTGTAACCCGGGATTCCCCGGGTATTTTTATAAACATAGAGCGCTAGATAGGGAAATATGAAATAAATTAATATTAATATTAATAAATTATATACAATAGAAGGTGATTTGAATAAATCTAATAAAGTACTTTAAAGAATAGCCAGGGGCCGGAATAGGTATATAGTTAACATAATATATCTTATCAGACGTAGTTCCTAGGCCAATAGAGGGGGTTGTTTGAGGCTATTTTCATTGTCTTGTAAGGGTATTTTAGGGTAAAACAGGCGGGTAAAAAGGCGATTTTAGGGGTTTTATATTAGCTATAAGGGGTTTATACTTCCCAAAAGTCCAAAATAAAGTCTTCTCCAGGCACTTTAAAGGATATTAGGCCTCTGGCCGGCCATCTTTCAATTTCAAAGGATTTTCTTTTAACCAGGACATTTAGGGAAACAATATCATTGGGCTTAAAATTAAAGGTTTCAAAGGGAATAGCAAACTCTATAAACTTATCTATGGCTACACTGGTAATATCCCCCATCTGCTTGTTTGAGGAATCCAGGACTTCGCTAATGGCTAGCGCCTTAGGGCCTGATCCGGCTAAGTTGAGGACAATATTGAAGGGTTTGGGTTCCAGGATATTAAATTCAAGTACTAAATCGTCGGTTTCGCTGCTATTAAAGATGGTATTCAAATCCAGCCGTAAATACATATTTTTAAGGTCAAAACCATAGTATATAAGGTTTACTATGGTATTTGCCCGGTACATAGTTCCGCCGGTCTTGGAAACATCATAAATACCGGCATTTTGCCATTCATAATAATCTGTCGCCTTGCCGTCAATAACAGGCGTTATAAGGCTAAGCGGTTCCTGGGTAGGTTTAGTCTTGGCAATGCCTTTTATGGCCACATAAAGCCAATCAGGCACCTTGTCGCTAATTAATTTATATACATTCATTAAATGTAGCCTGAATAAAAGGTCAAACTCCTCATCATTGGCGCTGGAATGATCGTCCCCGTACCACCAGCACCAATCACTGCCTTCAGCAATATAAATCTCTTCCCAGGCATTGGCAATGGCTTTTTTAAACTTTTCCTGAGGATGTTCAATAGCGTATTGGACCAGGGTTTCCCT
>CAZFDO010000134.1:0-4924 GCA_964517965.1 uncultured Clostridia bacterium | reverse complement strand
TAATTCCGTAGCCTTGGATAGATCATTATGCGCCCCGGTCGTTACTTCATTAAAAATAAGCTCTTCAGCCACTCGGCCGCCCAGCAATACTGAGAGACGATCCAGGATCTCTCCCTTGGTAGTCAAATAACGGTCTTCCAATGGCAATTGCAGGGTATAGCCCAACGCTGGACCGCGGGGGATAATAGAAACTTTATGTACAGGATCGGTCCCGGGAATAAGCTTAGCAATAAGAGCGTGTCCGCTTTCATGATAGGCAATGATCTTCTTTTCACGGTCACTGATCAGGCGGCTCTTACGCTGCGGCCCGGCAATTACGCGGTCTATGGCTTCTTCCAGGTCTTTCATTTCTACTGCTTCTTTATCTTTGCGGGCGGCTAATAAGGCCGCTTCATTAACCAGGTTGGCTATATCTGCCCCGACAAATCCCGGAGTACGCCGGGCAATAACATTTAAATCTATTTCCTTGGCCAGCTTCACGGTACGGGTATGAACTGCCAGTATCTCCTCCCGGCCTTTCAGGTCAGGACTGGCGACAGAGATATGACGGTCAAAACGACCGGGCCTCAACAAGGCCGGGTCAAGAACATCCGGACGGTTTGTCGCAGCGATCAGGATAACGCCTTCCTTTGTATCGAATCCATCCATCTCTACCAGCAACTGGTTTAAGGTTTGCTCGCGTTCATCATGCCCGCCGCCGATACCAGCGCCGCGATGGCGCCCGACAGCATCTAATTCATCGATAAATAAAAGACTGGGAGCGGTGCGTTTACCTTGCTCAAATAGATCACGGACCCGGGAAGCCCCGACCCCGACAAACATTTCCACGAATTCACTGCCGCTGGCAGAGAAGAACGGTACGCCAGCTTCGCCGGCTACAGCTTTAGCTACAAGGTCTTGCCCGTGCCCGGGGCTCCGTATAACAAGACGCCTTTAGGGATCTTCCCGCCCAGCTTCTGGAATTTTTTCGGATTTACTAAGAAGGCGATAATTTCCTGCAGTTCTTCTTTCACTTCATCTATGCCAGCTACATCTTTAAAAGTTATCTTTTGCTTATTAGCAGCAGTCTGCAGGCGCGCTTTGCTACGCCCAAAAGACATAGCCTGTTTGCCGCCAGCCTGCATCTGTTTCATCATAAACAACCAGAAAGCCACTAAAAGAATGACCGGGCCAAAATACCAGATAAAATTATTCAGGTAGCTCCACCAGGTCTTTTCCGCTTCACCGCTAAAAGTCACGCCGTGCTCTTCCAGATCCCTGACCAAATCAGGATCAGTGACCGGAGTAGAGCGGAAGTCAGCTTCTTTTTTACTATCATCATAATACTTACCCGAAATGCTGTTGTTTTTACTTTCAATAACGACTTTAATCACCCGGTCAACCTTGATCATCTGTTTAAAGGTGCTATATGGCAGATCAACAACTTCTTTCTTCTTGCCCATTTGTTGTGATAAGGCGGTAAGCCCGATTATCAATAGTACCCAAAAAGCTAAGCCCTTCATGAAATTTTTCAAGTTAAGACACCTCTATTTCTAAGATATTTTTAGTGTATTTAGTAACTTTCACCCGGTCAGCAATTCGCCCCAAAGTACACATGCTGACAATCCCTTTTTCATCTACGATCAAGGGAACCTGGTTCCTCTCGCCGGGAACTATTTTTTGTTCGATGAAATAGTCTTTCAATTTTTTTGTTCCAGCCAGGCCATATGGCTGAAAACGATCTCCCGGCTGGCGGGTACGCAGGCATAATTGCCCGCTAATATTTTCCGCATCCAGAAAAGTCAGGCGTTTACTTTTGCGGAGCGTGAATCCGGTTTTTTTCTGATAGCTGCGGATAACTACTTTCAATCCCAGGGCAGGGATGCGGGTCACTCCCGGCACTGCTAAAATACAGACAGTCGTACTGCCGGCCTTCTTTATCTGAGCCCCGGTTGAAAAAATGAGCCGGCCATATTCTCGCCTGCACCACAAGCCATCACCCAGCGGTAGTTGTTTGGCCGGGCCTGTATGACTGGCCAAATTCAGGATCTTTTCCACTTGTTCAAAGGCCAAAGGAGTAATGAGCCTGATCAGGCGGCGCTGTAACCAAAACGGCTGCTGCAAAAACAGCTTAATATTTAAGACGGTTGATCCGGCTTTTTGTTCCAGGCATTTTGCTTTTGCGCGGCCAGCTTGCTGCTGTAAAAAATTATCTTCTTCTCTTTCCAAAGCGCTTAGATGCAGAAGATGTTGATAGATTTGTGAATTATAGTTTCTGGCTAATTCCGGTAGTAATTTAAGCCTGACCCGGTTGCGCAGGTAATCTGTTTTCAGGTTTGAAGAATCCAGCCGGAAAGGCAGAGTGTGTTGTTGCGCATACTGATCAATATCCTGGCGCCAAAGAGACAGTAACGGACGAACGATTTTCCCGCGTTGTATCGGCATCCCGGCCAGGCCTGTTTTGCCAGCCCCCCGTAGTAAGAACAGCAGGACTGTTTCTGCCTGGTCATTAGCATTATGGGCGATGGCTATTTTTTCAGCCTTGATGGATGCCGCGGTTTTTTCTAAAAAATCATAGCGCAGCTGCCGTGCGGCTTCTTCAATTGACCAGCCCTGCTGACGGGCATATTTCCGGACATCCTGTTTTTGCTGATGAAAGCGAACCTTATATTTCCCGGCCAACTGCCGGACAAAGGCTTCATCCTGATCAGATTCCTTACCCCGCAGGGAATGATTGAAATGAGCCACCTGAAGATCCCAATGGTATTTTGGCTGGAGTACCCGGAGGACATGGAATAATACCACCGAGTCAACACCACCTGATACAGCTGCCAGGACCGTCTCACCTGCTTTTAAAAGACCATCCTTTATAATCGCTTTTTCTATCTGCTGTATAAACATAAACGGCTCTAATAATTCGGTATTTATTCGTGATTTAAATGGCTGGGGCGAGAGTTGAACTCGCGACCAACGGCTTATGAGTCCGCTGCTCTACCAACTGAGCTACCCAGCCTTAGTTAAACTTAATAAAGACAAAATAAGGAAGGCAACAAGGACTGCCTTCCTATAGTGTCCTGACTATTCATTTTAGCAAAGTTTTTGCCCTAAGGCAAGAGGTTTTTAACCCAAATTATGGGGCTAGGCAATCTCATTCTTATTCCTGACCTCAGTCTGGATGAAACTGCGCACGGCAGTGAGGTCATAAGGCTTCAGCTGGCCAAAAGCTAATCCCAGCAAATAACACCGCTCCACAGGGTATAAGGTGCTCCAGGTCACTTTGACCGTAGAACGGACAAAAATATTCAATAATCCCGGCAGTTTAAAGGTAATGTTAAGCTCAGTCCCTTCACTAAAACCGATCGGCGATTTGACACAGCAGCCGTTTTCGCTCAGGTTTACAAACCCGCACATCTCGGAATGCATAATGCCGTCAGGTCCTTTGCCGGCGATTTGTGATTGGCCTTCATATTTGATACGCGGTACCCTGCGGCGGTCAAGCCCGTTATATGTCTCGCTTACCATTGTGCTATCTCCTTATCAGTAAAGCCACTATTGTGACCATATTCTGGTAATCAGTTGCTTTATCATAACCGAAACCAACCATAAAATACAACCAATTTATTTGCAAACCACTGGTATAGTGCCACCGGCTGTCCAGTTTTTTTACTCGCGAAGGCTCATAGTAGGTACCGGCACGCCAGTTTAGTTGCAGGTCCTGGCTGATATTCCAGAGGTAATTACCTCCCAGATGCAGATCATAGACTCCTTTATCCTTGAATTCATACTTTTCTATTCCCGCCACAAGCTCTGAACCGACCAGCACTGTATTATCCTGCCTGGCTATGTAATTGGTGTCCAGGGATACGGCACAATTGGGAGAAAACTCATAATTGGCGCCCAGACCTGCCCGCTGCGGCAAGATCACACTGCGATACCATTGGATCCCGGTATCCTGCAGGGTCACCTGCCCATAAAATTTCTTTTCTTCAAGATTAAAGGTTATTTCCGGCTTAAATACCGCTCCCAATGACAATTTCCCTGTTGGTTTATAAAGAATGCCGATATCAATGCTGGTGCCGCTCACTTCCTGCTCATCGTCTATGTCCACCTGTTCAAATACAGTAGTTGTGCCGGTAAAATAAACCGGGAATTTCAGCCTGATGCTTTCTTCGACGCTGTAATTGTTAATATTTGCGCCAATAGCCAGATTATTGCTCAACTGTAAAGCTACCGGGATGGTAAATGAATTTATGGACAGTCTTAAATTATATTTTTCCAAAGTAGTAGTCGATAAAGTTTTGCCTTCAAAATTCTGCTCGGCAGCGTATGGAGTGTTATAAACCAGGCCCAAAGCTATATTATAGCAGGAACCTGTCCTATGGGTCCGGCCGACGATCCCGCCGAACCAATAATTTAACGGGAAACTGTCCTTTGACCCGTTATTATCAAAGTCGGCCTGAAAATTATCTATCTTGCTTTGGCCAACCCCGATATCCACGGCCACCGGTGAAAAGATCAACCCTGCCGGATTGTAATTAACCGCGTTTAAGTCATTCGACTTGGCCAAATAGGCTCCGGCCTGGCCGACTATCCTGTGGTCGCCAACAACATAACCGCCAAAACCATTATACTTTTCAAGCGCATACCCGATGCTTGTCGCACTCATCATGCTTAATAAAGCAATTGTGGCTATAACTTTTTTCATATCGCCATCCTTATTGGATTTTCGCTTATATTTTAATGTGTTTTAGGCTTAAAGTCAATAAAATAAAAGAGGAAACCATATTTTTTGGTTTCCTCTTCTTTGGTTGCGGGGGTCCCGATTCAGATCGGGACGACCTCTGTCGATTAAGACCGGATAATCGAGCTTCTGCTCCTCCCCGCTAAAATAAAACGGCTACTACTTTCGTAGTAACCGTTTTTTTGGTTGCGGGGGTCCCGATTC
>CAZFDO010000133.1:0-4958 GCA_964517965.1 uncultured Clostridia bacterium | reverse complement strand
ACCCGGTCGCTTTCCGCCCCGATCTCGGTCAATATCCCGCCAACCTTGAGACAGGCCCCTTTATCCAGCACTACCAGGTCATTGGGCCATTTTAGCCGCACGGCCACTCCGCTTACTTTCTTGATCGCTGCTGCTACCGCTAACCCAGCCAAAAGGGTGAACCGCTGGGCATCTGACGGTAAAATATCAGGCCGTAAAATGAGGCTGAAATAGATATTGCTGCCAGCCGGAGAAAACCAGGAGCGGCCTAACCGCCCTTTACCATGCGTCTGCTTTTCTGCCAGCACCAAGGTGCCTTCCGCAGCACCGGATTGGGCCAGTTTCTTAGCAAAATTATTAGTAGAATCAATGCTGGAAAAATAATGTATCTTAGCGCTGACTATTTTCGATTTCAATCCGGCTTTGATCTCTGCCGGCAGCATAAGATCAGGGCTGGAGCGTAAAATATAGCCGTTCTTTTTCAAAGCAACGATGTCATATCCGTGCTTTTTCAGTGACTGTATCTGCTTCCAGATAGCGATACGGGAGATACCCAGTCTCCGGGCCATATCTTCGCCGCTAGTGTAACTACCGGGCTGCTTTCTTAGTAATCCTAATACATCATCCTGCATAGGTACCTCTTAAAACGTTGCTGGTCGCTGGTTTCTAGTCGCTAGTCTAAGTTGTTGATCAATTTTATCGAACTATTTCCAAACTGATATCCAAAGCCCTGACGGAATGAGTAAGCGCCCCGATAGAAATCCGGTCCACGCCCAATCTGGCGTATGATTTGACATTCTTTAGCGTAACTCCGCCAGAGATCTCGATCAATGTTTGCGGACTGGTTTTACGGATCAAGGCTATAGCTTGCTGCAAGGTTTTAATGCTCATATTATCCAGCAGGATAATATCTCCTATTCCTGCTTTCAGTATTTCTTTCACCTGCTTCAAATTATCTGCTTCGATCTCCACCAGCATATTCTTTGGTTTCTTCTTCAAGCCATTAGCTATATGCCATATGCTATTAGCGATTTTAATATGGTTATCTTTCACCAGGATCATATCATGCAAACCGAGCCGATGATTAACTCCACCGCCACAGGTTACTGCATATTTTTCCAACAACCGCAATCCAGGGGTGGTTTTGCGGGTATCATATATCCTGGCCTTATATGGTTTCACGGCCTGGGTAAATTCACCGGTCAAAGTAGCTATCCCGGATAGCCGCTGCAAAAAATTAAGTAAAGTCCGCTCTGTTTTCAAGATATTCCTGGCCTGGCCGCTAAATCTGGCTAATACCTGGCCCTGGCGGATCTTCTGTCCATCCCTGACCATGAAAGTATTTCTTATTCTATAAGTATTAAAAATCTGGCTGGCAACATCCCGGCCACAAAAAACACCATCATCTTTGGCCAGCAGCACGGCCTTTACATTTTTGTCAGCAATTAGCAGGTCGCTGGTAATATCACCAGTGCCTATATCTTCTTTCAAAGCTTCCTTAATTATTTTATCCATAAGTTTCAGTTCTCGTCTTAGTATTTACTGCCATCCGCCATCCGCCATCTGCTAACTGCCAACTATTTGCACCCATACTTCTCTTGCCCGCGGACCGTCAAATTCACAGAAATAGATCCCCTGCCAGGTACCCAGCGCCAGTTTCCCGGCAGCTACCGGTACGGTTACTGAAGAACCCATTATGCTGGCTTTGATGTGGGCCGCTGAATTGCCTTCCAGATGAGTAAAGTAATCACGCTGGGGAACTATTTTATTCAACTCTACCAGCATATCCCGGCGGACTGCCGGGTCAGCATTTTCATTAATGGTAACTCCGGCGGTAGTATGGGGAATAAAAACAACACAGATACTCCCGCCAGTTTTATGTCCTTCAACCAGTTTTTGTACCTGCGCGGTAATATCGATCATTTCTGTATTTAAGGTAGTTGAAACTTTGATCTTAGGCATTATCTTTAAGTAATTCCTTTACCTTGGCCGTGAGCTCATTACCATCAAAGGGCTTGGTCAAGTAGAGATTGGCCCCGGTGGAATACCCTATCTCCTCCTCCACCGGCTGACTGCGCGCAGTCAGGATAATAATAGGTATATGGCTGTAATCTTTATCAAACTTCAGCATGCGGCAGACTTTATAGCCCTCAATTTTAGGCAGCATCAGGTCCAGAATGATCAGGTCCGGTTTTTCCCGGCGGGCTGTTTCCAGACCCATATAACCGTCTTCCGCTACGATCACTTCAAAACCTGCACCGATCAACCGCTGCTTAAGGACTTCTACGATATCTGGTTCATCATCAACTATCAAAATCCTCTTAGCCATTTTTTCTCCCTCTCAATTTATAGGATGCCCTGCTTACCACATGTACCTGCCGCCAACCCCGATGCTGAAATCCAAGTCAGTAACCGGAGTGATATTCACGATCGGTGAAAGTTCGAAGAATATTTCAAAAGGATGGTTAGGAATTAAATAACTCAACCCGATGGTGCCTCGCAACCCGACTATAGCATCATAGGTATCTTCTTCATAATGCTTGCGGAAATTATGTTCACTGTCGGCAATTAAGCGAAAACCCGCCCCGTAATACAGCGCCGCAGAACCTGGGTCTTTCAGATTCCTAAAAACATCATAATTATGGTAAAGATAGGCCCCTGATAAATAAAGGTAGCTGCTAAACCGAAAGCTGACCGTGAGGTCATAGGCTTCCTTATTATTCAGCCAGTATTTGCCGGAAAATCCGGTTGGCTCACCGATAATTACTCCCAACCCGTAGTGATATTTAGGATCATTGACCCTGGCTTCCGCTAGTGTCGCAAAAAGCAGGATGAGTAAAATCAGGCCTATTAACCTCTTCATTATATTATCTCCTTAAAATTCGTAATGCGTCCTGCACGATGCGTCTTGCGCAAGCTTTGTTTTTGCCCGCGCATAACGCACTACGCACCGCGTTTTTTATTTCTTCATCGTTTTACTCAGCTCCAGTAACCTATTACGTAGCATAATTGCCAGCTCAAAGTCAAGATTATCAGCAGCTTCCCGCATCTGCTGCTCTAAGTCTTTTAGCAAGGCCGGGGTAGCTTTTTCCGGCGTATATTTATAACCTTCTTCTTTCACAAAACTGTAGATCTTTTGTTTATTGACTGAAGTAAGTTCGGACAAGTCATGGATGGCTGTCTGGATAGTCCGGGGAGTAATATTATGCTCCTTATTATACTCCAGCTGCTTCACCCGCCGGCGTTTTACCTCGTAGATAGCTCTTTGCATTGAACCAGTCACGCTATCAGCATACATCAATACGGTTCCATCCACATTCCGGGCGGCTCGGCCGCAAACCTGGATCAGAGAAGTCTCGGACCGTAAAAATCCTTCTTTATCCGCATCCATGATCGCCACCAGGGAAACTTCCGGCAGGTCCAATCCTTCCCGCAACAGATTGACCCCGACCAGGCAGTCAAATTCCCCTTTACGCAGATCCCGCAAGATTTCCACACGGGCCAAAGTCTCGACCTCAGAATGCAGATATTTCACCCGTAATCCTTTGTCCAGCAGGAAGTCAGTCAGGTCCTCAGCCATTCTTTTGGTCAAGGTAGTCACCAGGGTCCGCTGGTGGTTGGACACTCGCTGCAGTATTTCAGAGATCAAATCATCGATCTGTCCCTTAGTAGGCCTGAGCTTGATCTCCGGGTCCACTAGTCCCGTCGGCCTGATGACCTGTTCCACTATCACCCCTTTGGTTTTTTCCAGCTCGAACTTAGCCGGGGTAGCGGAGACATAGACCACTTGTTTTATCAATGATTCTATTTCGGCAAATTTTAGCGGCCGGTTGTCAATGGCACTGGGCAGCCGGAACCCATAATCGATCAGGGTCTGCTTGCGTGACCTGTCCCCGTGGTACATCCCATTCAGCTGGGGAATGGTCACATGCGATTCATCCATGATCATTAAGTAATCTTCAGGGAAGTAATCGATCAGGCATTTGGGCCGCTCACCTGGTTTCCGGCCGTCAAAATGACGGGAATAGTTTTCAATGCCGCTGCAATAGCCTATTTCCCGGATCATTTCCAGGTCAAAATTGGTGCGCTGCTCCAAACGCTGTGCTTCCAATAGTTTGCCGGCAGCTTTGTAGGCTGCTACCTGTTGGCCCAACTCCAGTAAAATATCAGCCATAGCTTGTTCAAACTTGGGAGTGCTGGTCACATAGTGTTTAGCCGGATAAATGTAGACTTTCTCTTTTTCAGCGATCACTTCCAGGCTGACCGGGTCTACCTCCCGTATGCGGCTGATCGTGTTACCATCCAACTCCAGCCGGATAGCCGTTTCCATGTTGGCCGGAAAAATATCCACTACTTCCCCTTTGACCCGGATGGTACCCCGGTGAAAATCAATATCATTTCGTTCATAATATATGCTGATGAGCTGCCTGACCACTTCATCCCGGTTGATCTCTGCGCCCCTGGTCAATACTACCTGCGCCTGCCGGAACTCCTCCGGCGAACCTATATTATAGATACAGGAAACAGAAGCCACGATAATGACATCCCGGCGCTCCAAAAGTGAGCTCGTGGCCTTTAGCCGCAGCCGGTCGATCTGGTCATTAATAGCCAGGTCCTTTTCAATATAAGTATCGGTTTGGGGGATATATGCTTCAGGCTGGTAATAGTCGTAATATGAGACAAAGTATTCTACTGCGTTTTCCGGGAAAAACTGCTTGAATTCAGCATATAACTGGGCCGCTAAGGTCTTGTTGTGCGAGATTATAAGGGTTGGCCGGTTTACCTTGGCAATGACATTAGCCATGGTAAAAGTTTTGCCGCTGCCGGTTACACCGAGTAGTACCTGGTGTACCTCTCCTGCTTCCAAACCAGCGGTCAACTGGCGGATAGCTTCAGGTTGGTCACCCTGCGGTTTATAGTCAGAAAATAGCTTAAATTTCATAACAATTTATATTACCATACTTGCCGTACTCGCGCAA
>CAZFDO010000132.1:0-4966 GCA_964517965.1 uncultured Clostridia bacterium | reverse complement strand
TCGGCCAGGAAACGCCTTTGCATGGGCCGGTCCAGCAAAACATAGGCCAGGGACAGGAAGCTCATCCCCTGATGGTGAGCCATGAATGATTTAATGACTGCGTGGGTTTCGCCTGAGGCTAGCCGGGAAGGAGTATAATCTATCGCTTCATAAAAACCGTACTCTCCGGCAAATCCTTGGAACTTCATATACTCCAGGTTCGCGTAGGCTTTTTCCGGCTCTATCATCAGAGCCAGAACAGAAGCATACGGGGCCACCACCAGGTCCTCGGACAAGCCCCTCTTAAAACCAGTATCCGGTACGCCAAACGAGTGATACTGGTACATCATTGTCGCGTCTATCTTGTTATAACCTGATTCAGAGATACCCCAGGGTATGTTATTATGGGAAGCATAGTCGATCTGCCTTTTGATCATGGCCTTGTATGTTCTATCAAGCAGGGTGCCTTCATAGGTAGGCATTACCAGCAAAGGCATCAGGTATTCAAACATTGACCCGCCCCACGATACCAGGACCGGATCCCCGCCGCTCTTGGAAAGCAGCCGCCCCAACATGAACCAGTGTTCCTGGGGCATTCGCCCCTGGGCAATGGCCACAAAACTGCACAGCCGGGCTTCCGACGCCAGCAGGTCATAACACGACGGGTCAGATCTATGTTCGTTGACATTGTAGCCGATGGCCAGGAGATGCGACACCTTATTATATAGGAATTCATATTCTATAGCCGACATCTCGCTGCAGCGTAACGTTATATAATCGATCGCGCTAATTCTTTCACTGGACCGGGTGCCGGCATCCTGGATGACATTTTTAAGCCGCGTGAACCATTCTTTTACCCTGGTAGTGTCTTTATCAGGCAATACAATATTCCCGAGTATTTCATCGATTATCGGAATAAGCTTTCGCTCCAGCTGGGCCACTTCGCCAAGAGCGGGAATTTCATCCAGCCGCCGTAATTCCTCCCGCAGCAAGTCCAGCCGACCCTGTTGTTTCTCGTCGCCTTGATCCCACATCCCGGGTATTTCCGGCGTAAGAGAGATCCACGGAGCGATAAAAGTCATATCCTCCAGATAATCATAAAGCTGCTTTTCCAATGCCCGGGCCCATTTATTGGCTTTTTCCAGTTCTTTCCGGTCAAGATCCGACAACATCTTGGAGATATCCATCGAGAACTGGCGCAAAAGTGTATGTATTTCCGAAAGGTAGGCCGGAGGGGACTTGATCTTTTCCTTTAAATATTCTATTCGTTCCCCTACTTTTTGCATGGTGCCGGGCACATTAGCTATTTTACTTTTGCTCAGCTCTCTGACTGTTTCCTGCAAAACATTCAAAGTGTCGGAGATACCGTCAAATATTTTCGGGGAAATTATTTTCTCCTCATGCATTTCCATCAATCCTGCACGCAGCACCAGCAAATGGCCGACCAGGTTCCCGCTGTCAACAGAAGAAACATACAAGGGCTCCATAGGCCTTAAGGTCTCTGTGTTGTACCAATTATAAAAATGGCCCCTGAATTTTTCCATACTGCTCATTGTTTTGAGCGTTTTTTCAGTCCGGTTAAACATCGTACCTGTGGACACATAGCCGAAATCATACGCTGCCAGGTTCGCTAAAAGTGACAATCCGATATTAGTAGGCGAGGTCCTGTGGGCAATGGCGCTGACCGGCTCTTCCTGGTAATTATCCGGTGGCAGCCAGTTATCTTTTTCAGTAACAAAGGTTTCGAAAAAATTCCACATGCGGCGCGACTGTCTCCTGAGAAAACGGGTCTTTGCCCCTGACAGTATGACCTTACGGGAAAGAGACGGCCGGCTGATGACACAAGCAATGGCCGGGGAAAGCAGCCAGGCGCCCAGCAGCAGCAGCGCGAACGGGTAAACAGCTAGGCGGGACGCCACTATACACAGGAAGAAAGATAAGGCAGCTAAAGGAGCGATAAACATCTTTTTGTAACAATCAATAATGTTTTTAGGCGTATACGCCCCGGTCTCAATGGATGTCCTCCACTCCAGCAGCCGCCGGCGCGAAATGAGCATCCGCCAGAAAGTTGTCAGTATCGCGTCCAGGCTGACCTGGGCTTCATAGATAATAAAAGCGAGTGAAAAACAAAATTGGATAGCGTGGACGCTCAGGGAGGAAAACGCGGAAATTAAATGAACCTGCAGGGAAATACCTTCAGGTTTCCTGATGATCTCAACCAGGGACATGAACAGTAAAGGCAGCCCGGTGAAAATAATGACCATGCTCGTCCAGTGCCAGGGAGGCTGAAAAAATAGCCAGCCAAATAAAAACAGCGCTGCCGTCGCTACCGGCACGAGACTGCGGCGCAGGTTATCGAGTATTTTCCATTTCGACAGGAAAGATAGAGGATTTTTTACTTTTTTCGGCCCAAAACCCGGAACCGTTGAAAACAGCCAGCGGATGATTTGCCAGTCTCCGCGGATCCAGCGGTGCCTGCGGCTTATATCCTTAAGGTAACTTGACGGATACTCTTCATAAAGCTGGACATCAGTCACCAGGGCGGCGCGGGCATAGCATCCTTCCAGCAGGTCATGGCTCAAGATAATATTTTCCGGAAAACGCCCTTCCAGTGATTTTTCAAACGCGTCGACGTCATAAAGGCCCTTGCCGATAAATGAACCCTCGCTAAACAGGTCCTGGTATACATCTGATACTGCTTTGGTATAAGGATCGATACCCGATTCGCCGCCATACACTTGCACGAATAAGGAAGGATTTTCTCCAGGATAACTGGCTTCTACCCGTGGCTGTAAAATACCGTATCCGGCAGTTACGCGCTTCTTATTCTCGTCATAGAGCGGCCGGTTCAAAGGATGGGCAATAATACCAGTCAGGTCCCGGGCGACGTCACGGGACATCCGGGTATCTGTATCCAAGGTGATCACGTATTTGACGGTCTGCAGCTTTGCCGGATCGCCGATGATCATACTGAACGAGTTTGTTCCCCCGCCGCGCAGCAAGGCATTTAGATCCGAAAGTTTACCCCTTTTCCGTTCATACCCCATCCACACTCTTTCCCGTTGATTCCATTTGCGCGGCCGGTGTAAAAGGTAGAATATGTTCTCTTTGTTCCGCCGGTACTTGTGGTTAAGATCTTCGATGCCTTCCCGGGCCAGTTCCAGTAAATCATTATCTTTAGGCATTGTTTCCTGTGGCGCATCCCGGAAATCGGTTAACAAGACGAAATCGACATTGGCGTCGGTATTGGCGAGATAGCTGACCTCAATGTTCTCGATCAGCGATTCAACAGCCTGTTCATCGCTGAACATAGAAGGGATAACGACCAGCGTGTGCGCGCCGGCAGGTATCCCTTCAGAGAAATCCATTTTAGGCAAATTTCTTGGTTTAATAAGAAGTGTTGCCGCCCAGTTTACCAGGGAAATCGCGGTCTGGCTGGTCACCAGCAGAAGCGGCAAACCTAACCATACCAGCCATGGCCAGTACTGCAATCCCCCCTGCCAAGCCATCAGCAAAGCCGGGATAGTGGCAGCCAAGGATATAAGAATGATCGAACCTATATATATGGTTAACGGCAGTCCGGTCTTTTTAGCCTGCAAATGCTCGCCTATAGGCAAGCGCAGTCCCAGGGAACGGTACATCTGCCCCAAACCTTTATCAATAAGATAATAACCTATATGCGCGGTTACATCTTGATGACTGGTCACCACCTGTGCGGCCCCCGCGTTTTGCACCACCTGTGCGGCGACGAACTCTTCTGAGTGCTTGCTCTGTATAGACAGGTTTTCAATTACATGGCGGTAACGGTCGCGGGTGGCAAAAGACATCGTCGCGTAATCGCCGGATGGGTCCTTTTTTAAAATTCTTTCGACGATACTCAGGTCTTCGACAAAATCATGCCAATCCATGGTTTCCAGGATGCGCAGGCTTTCGACGGTGTTGGCGATCGAGACCTGGTCCGCGGCTTGTTTCTGGCTGGTTGATTGTATCATCCGGTCAATAGTCTCTCCCTGTTCGGCCAGCTTCTTTTCCAGCCAGATAAGGGAAAGGTTAAGAGAAGAACTTTGACCATGCAGGCGCCGGACAAATTCCGCTACAAAGGAATCAGACAGAGATAGGTCGCTCTTGGCCATTGAGGCGATCTCCAGCACCACGTCATTGGCATCCTTGGCTGATACTTCCAGGATACGGCTGGCCCAATGATCAGCCTTGTCCCGGTCGATCTGCGACAAGATCATCCGCGAGGAAACGCGCCTCAGGTTTTCTATTAACGCCAGGCGTATCATTATGGGAATAGCCCACAGTTCGCCTAATTTTAAGTGTTGTTTGGTTTGATAGGCAGAGACGAAGCCGGTCAGCCCTTTAATACCCAGTCGGCCGTCCCCGTGCGATACTATCTCCATGGCAATATCATAAACCCGGGGATATCCGGCCAGTGGTCCCCTGACTAAATTGGGTAATTCGCGGCTGTACCCTTTCGGCAGGTATTTCTGCGCCAGGCGTATCTGCTCTTCGATCAGGTAATAATTATCCAGCAGCCATTCCCCGGCGGGAGAGATCCTTCTCTTCGCTTTGCCGGCTTCATTGAGCAGCTCATATGTTTGCAGCAGTATTTCTTCATTTTCCTTTAGCCGGGACAGGAGCTTTTCCTGTCCTTTTTTAAAACTGACGACGTGTTTCTCGGCCAGAAAAATAGCATGCAGGGCAAACTGCTCGATGCTGAAAAGCTCGGCTCGCAAAGGCTTTTCATAAATCAATTTCTTTATGGGCAGGACTTTGACGAAACGCGCTTTTACGTCCTGGATAGTATTATTAAAAAACTGTTTCAGCACTACTTACTCCTGCGGGGAAATTATCCCTTGGATTTTAACTGGCCTAAAATCTTTATAATTATACCGCTTTTTTCCTTAAGTATCAATCATATTATATTTATGTGTCAACTAAGAATTAAAAGTGCACAGGTTTTAAAGGATTTAAAGATTAAAAG
>CAZFDO010000131.1:0-5037 GCA_964517965.1 uncultured Clostridia bacterium | reverse complement strand
AAACAGTTTTGAGTTATCCCCTGCTGATTTGCAAGGCAAATCAATACGCGGGGACAGGTGAGCTCTTAATTTTACTCAAAACTTATAATTTTTAAGAAGGCAGCATGATCGAAAAACTCGTCAGAAAAAACATTTTGAAGTTCCAGCCCTATATTCCGGGAAAGCCGATCGCGGAAGTCAAAAGAGAGCTGGGATTGAAAGAGGTCATTAAATTGGCCTCGAACGAAAACCCGTTAGGCCCATCCCCCAAAGCTATCCAGGCGCTCAAAAAGGCCCTAAAAACCGTTTTCCTGTACCCTGAGGGCAGTGCACTGCTCTTAAAGCAGAAAATCGCTAAAAAGCTGGCTTTACGGCTTTCTAACATAATATTGGGTAACGGGTCGGATGAATTAATCGAGATCATCGGCAAAACCTTTTTAAATCCGGAAGATGAGATCATTGTTTCTACTGACGGGTTTATCCGGTATAAAATGGCCGGGGACCTGATGAATTGCCGGGTGATAGCTGTTCCCGGCAAGGATTACCGGCATGACCTGGCGGGGATGAAGGCAGCGGTTACCCCCCAGACCAAGCTAATTTTTATTGCCAATCCAAATAATCCAACCGGGACCTATGTCACGAACCGCGAAGTGGCGGAGTTTTTCCAGGGCCTGAGAGAAGATATTATCGTTATCTTCGACGAAGCCTATTATGAATATGCTACCCAGAAAGATTATCCGCAGACACTGGAATATCTGAAACAGGGCAGGAACGTGATCATCCTGCGTACCTTTTCTAAGATCTACGCTCTAGCGGGACTGCGGATCGGTTATGGGCTGGCCAGCGACGAAACTATATCATACATGGAACGCATTCGGCCGCCGTTCAATGTCAATTCCCTGGCACAGGTAGCAGCTGAGGCGAGCCTGGATGATAATCAGCAGATCAAGAAGAGCAGGCTTCTGGTGGAAAAAGAAAAAAAGATATTATACCGGGAGCTGGCTAAATTACCGGTGGCGTATATCCCCAGTGCCGCTAATTTCATCCTGATCGACCTGAAGCGGGAAGCCAGGGAGATCACTGAAAAACTGTTAACCAGTGGCGTGATCGTCCGGCCCATGGGAGAATACGGGTTCAATACCTGTATCAGGGTGACGCTTGGCTTGCCGGCAGAAAACCAGAAATTTATGACGATCTTAAAAAAATTAATCTAAAGGAAAAAAATGATGTTTATTACGCTTAAACCAGGTACCACTAAACAGGGCATAGACCATATCATTGCTAAAATAAAGGAACTTGGGTTCACTCCGCACACTTCTCAGGGCAAGGAGAGAACGGTGATCGGGGTCATCGGGGAAAACGCCATACTGGCCAAGGACATATTTGAAGCGATGTTCACAGTGGAATCGATCACTCCGATCACTAAGCCGTATAAACTGGTGAGCCGGGAATTTAAAAAAGAAAATACTGTAATTAAAATTGGCCAGGTGGAGATTGGCGGCGACAAGATAGTCGTTATGGCCGGACCCTGTTCAGTAGAAAAGAAAGACTTGCTGATCGATATAGCCAGGAAAGTGGAAAAGGCCGGAGCAGTTATTCTGCGCGGCGGAGCCTTTAAACCGCGGACCTCGCCATATGCTTTCCAGGGCCTGGGTGAAAAAGGCCTCAAATTTCTGGCCGAGGCCAGGAAAATTACCGGCCTATTGATCGTCACTGAAGTCATGGATACGCGGCAGGTGGAACTGATCGATAAATACGCTGATATTTTGCAGATCGGTGCCCGCAACATGCAGAATTTTGATCTGCTCAAAGAAGTGGGGCAGAGTAAAAAAGCCGTAATGTTAAAACGGGGGATGTCTTCTACGATCAAGGAATTGCTGATGAGCGCGGAGTATATTTTATCCCGCGGCAATTATAACGTGATGTTTTGTGAAAGGGGCATCAGGACCTTTGAGGATGCGACCCGGTTTACGCTGGACCTGAATGCCGTACCGGTCATCAAAGAGCTGAGCCATTTACCGGTCATTGTGGATCCGAGCCACGGCACCGGCGTGCGCAAATATGTAGCGCCGATGGCCAAGGCAGCGGTTGCCTGCGGCGCCGATGGACTAATGATCGAAGTACATTCTGAACCGGAGAAAGCTTTCAGTGATGGGGCGCAATCACTCTTGCCAAATGATTTTGCCAAGATGATGGCAGAGTTGAAAGCAGTAGCCAAAGCAGTGGGAAGAACGATTTAAACAGCGGTCAGCGTACAGGTGACAGCGGTCAGAAGAAAAGAGAGAAGAAATATGCAGAAAATAAAAATAGTAGCGATTATTGGAGTAGGATTGATCGGCGGTTCACTGGGTATGGCTTTGAAAAAAAGCCGGTCGGTGAAGAAGGTGATCGGCGTTGGCCGTAATCCGGCAAAATTAAAAAGGGCAAAAAAGCTGGGAGCCATAGACGAATTTTTCACTGATTTTCAGGCCGGGGTCAAAGAAGCTGACCTGGTAGTGATCTGCACGCCGGTAGGCCTGATCGCTCCTACGATCCAAAGAATATTGCCGGCTTTAAAGCCTGGCTGTGTTGTTACCGATGTAGGGAGCGTAAAAACCCCGATAGTAGAAAACGCCGAAAAAATACTGCGTCATAAAAAAGTCCATTTTATCGGCGGCCATCCGATGGCAGGTAGTGAGCAGGCCGGCATTAACAATGCCCAGAGCGACCTGTTTAAAAAGGCGGTCTGGATCCTGACGCCGGGAGAACATACCTCGCTCAGGGAACTGGCTGAACTGCACCAGCTTATCCGCCGGACCGGAGCCACCGTCGTTCTGCTCAATCCTAAAACGCATGACCGCATTGTTTCAGTGACTAGCCATCTGCCTCATTTGCTGGCTGCCAGCCTAGTCAATTTTATGCAAGAGCAGGACCGGAAGAATAAGAACACGGGGCAGCTCACTGCCGGCGGATTCCGGGATATGACACGGATCGCTTCTTCTTCACCGGAGATTTGGGCGGATATTTCCATGATGAATAAACAAGAGATCATTAAAGCTATCACCCAATTTAATCAACTGACTGGGCGCATGCTGAGCGCGCTCAAAGGTAATAAGAGAAAAGCAGTGTTTAATCTTTTTGCTCAAGCCAAACAAACACGGGATCGGATGTATTAGTAATATGTGGGAACTGGTAATAAAAAAGGTTGAAAAATTAAAAGGCACGGTAACTGTTCCGGGAGATAAATCGATTTCGCACCGGGCGGTGATGTTCGCCGCTTTGAGTGAAGGAAAAAGCGCGATATTTAATTTTTTACAAAGTGAAGATTGTCTTAATACTAAAAAAGCTTTTCTGCAGATGGGTGTAAAAATTGCCTCTCGCGGAAAAGCTTTAATTGTTTACGGGAAAGGTTTGCACGGATTAACTGCTCCTGGCCGGCCGATCGATTGCGGTAATTCCGGCACGACCATGCGTTTGATCAGCGGCATTTTGGCTGGGCAGAAGTTTGCTTCTGTTTTGACCGGAGATAAATATTTGCGCCGACGCCCGATGAAACGGGTCATGGTTCCGTTACGCGCTATGGGAGCTGAGATAAAAGCAGTGCAAGATGAATTTGCTCCGTTACAGATCAACGTTGGTAATTTGCAGGGTATTGACTATGTTTTACCAATAGCCAGCGCCCAGGTGAAATCAAGCGTGCTCTTGGCAGGATTATATGCCAGCGGCAGGACCAGCGTTACTGAACCTGTGCCTACCCGTGACCATACTGAGCGTATGCTGAAGTACCTCGGAGCAAAGATAAAGAAAAAAGGACCAAAAACCACGATCACTGCCGGCTGCCGGCTGCAGGGGAAAACGATTAAGGTCCCGGGAGATATTTCTTCAGCTGGTTTCCTGCTGGTGGCTGCCAGTATCGTGCCAGGGTCAAGAGTCTTGATTCGCGATGTTGGTATTAATCCAACCCGCAACGGCATTATTACCATACTTAAAAAAATGGGCGCGAAGATAAAAATAATGAATAAAAGGAATTTCGGCTCTGAACCAGTGGCTGACCTGGAAGTAACAGCAAGTCGCTTACGCGGTATTACTATCACCGGGAAAATAATCCCGAACATCATTGATGAACTGCCGATCCTGACTGTGGCAGCAGCCATGGCTAACGGAAAAACCATTATCCGGGGAGCCAGGGAATTGCGCGTGAAGGAAACTGACCGGATCAGGTCAATGGCTTCGCAATTAAGAAAAATGGGCGTAAAAATACAGGAGCTTGAAGATGGACTGATAATCGCTGGGCCGGCAAAGCTGAAAGGAACTGTTGTCAATTCTTTCGGAGACCACCGTACGGCTATGAGCCTGGCTGTAGCAGCTTTAATGGCTGAAGGAACAACCGTGATCAAAGATACGGAATGTATCAATACCTCTTTCCCTGGTTTTGAAAAAATAATCAGAAAGATCTCCTCGAGATGAAAAATCCTTTTATTATTGCCATAGACGGTCCGGCCGGGGCGGGAAAAAGCACCATTGCTAAGATGCTGGCTGAAAAACTGGACTATGTTTATATTGATTCCGGAGCTATGTACCGGTCTATCACTTGGAAGGCGATGCAGGCTGGTTTTGTACTTAGTGATGAACGAAAATTGGTGGCGCTGGCTAAGAAAACGAAGTTAACTTTTAAAAAGCACAGTCACCAGCTGAAATTATTCATGGACGGCAAGCCGGTGACCAAAGCTATCCGTACCCCGCAGGTCACAGCCAATATCTGTTATATCGCTGACCACCCGTTGATACGGCAGATCATGGTGAAGCTGCAGCAAAAGATCGGGCGGGCTGGCGGGGTAGTGATGGAAGGGCGCGATATCGGGACTAAAGTGTTCCCGCAGGCAGATTTCAAATTTTACCTGGATGCCTCGGCCCAGGAACGAGCCCGGCGGCGGTATAAAGAATTCTGGGCCCGCGGCGTAAAGGTTGATTTAAAAGAGATATTAAAAGATATTAAAGTCAGGGACCATAAGGATCAGACTCGCCAGGTGAGTCCGCTGAAAAAGGCCCGCGGCAGTATCGTTGTCAATTCCAGCAACT
>CAZFDO010000130.1:0-5081 GCA_964517965.1 uncultured Clostridia bacterium | reverse complement strand
ATAAAGATTATTTTCACACACAAAAATTATCGGCAATTTTCTCAATGAAGCAAAATTAAGAGACTCGTAGAAAACACCTTCCCCGGTCGCTCCGTCACCAAAAAAGCTAATTGTGACCCGTCCATCTTTTCTGATGCTGGATGCCAGCGCCGCTCCGGTAGCCAGTGAAATAGTCCCTGCCACAATGGGAGCTGCCCCTAGAAAACCCTTCTCTGAAGCACATAAATGCATAGAACCACCGCGCCCCTTGGCACAACCTGATACCTTACCATAAATTTCAGCAATCAGGTCCTTAACTGTGCCGCCATGTATCAGGTAATGCCCGTGTGAACGATGATTACCAAAAACATAATCCTTCTTGGCTAAAACTGCACCTACACCCACCGCTACTGCTTCCTGGCCGCTGTACAAATGAACAGGACACTTGATTTCACCACGGATGATCGGGCCCACTAAACTTTCTTCAACATAGCGGATAGTCACCATATCAGTATACATTTTTTTAAGCAGTTGTTTTGAGTACATCTAATGTCCTAATATTTTTAATAGCGTTCGGATAATAATAGTCAAATCTGTTAACAATGAATGTTCCTGTACATATTTAAGTTGCAACCGGATCTTTTCCGGCCGAATCTGTTCCAGATAGATTTTTTCCGGATCCAGACTGCCCGCCAGAATTGATCCCTCATCTGAATTCCACAGCGATGCCCAGTCAGTTATACCGGGCTTTACACTCAATATCCGTTTTTCCTGCTCGGTAAACATATTTACATAATACGGCACTTCCGGCCGCGGGCCGACAAAACTCATTTCCCCTTTTAGTACATTGAACAATTGCGGCAATTCATCCAATTTATACTTTCTCAGCTTTTTCCCGATTCTGGTTATACGTGGATCATCATCAGCGCTGGACGACCCGCCGATCTTATCAGCATTCAGCACCATGGTCCTAAATTTGTGCATCCTGAAGGCCTGGCCGTTCCGGCCTACTCTGGTACCGCTATAAAAGATCGGCCCCCCATCTTCTTTTCTTACCAAAGCAGCTACAATCATTAATACCGGCATTAATACTAATAAGCCAAAAAAAGAAAACAAATAATCCATTAATCGTTTTACCATGTAAAACCTCAGCTGGTATAATTATTGTATTATACCCTATGTTTAAGAAAAAATCTATGCTTTTTGTGTTTGGGAAATTTTTATTACGTTTTTCCAGAAGTCGACCGATACCAGGCATTGCAGCAAAGCCCAGAATGAACCGAGCCCATATAAAACATGCAGAGACAAGAACATGAATGGCAGCGCCAGAATATATCTCCAATCTTTTCGATTAACAGCTGCCCTTAAGGAGAAATACAGAGCTGTTGCTAAATATAAAGCCAGTATGCCCGCAAATACCCAGGCAAAACGATAATCTTCGAAGGTCAGGAAGCAAACCACGAATATGCTTAGCACAAAAAATAATGGTATAAAATGCCGCAAGGAGACCGGAATAATCTCTGAATATTTTAAGGGCATAACAGCCCATACACCGTTACGGAAATTATTACGGCAAAATGATCTTAGGTCAGAACGGGTATAATAGTATGAAACCACATCCGGGAACAGCATGATCCTGCCCCCCTGCTTCTTGAGTCTCAAATTAAATTCCATATCCTGACTACTGGGTAATTTTTCATTAAAAAAACCTATGCGGTCAAATATTTCCTTACGGTAGCACCCGCCAAATACCGTATCAGTCTCTTTTGGCTGTTGGGTCCCGGTCCTAAAGTCTGAATTACCCACTCCAAACCTACTGGTCAACACCGCCACGATGAGCTGCCCTATAAAAGTATTTTCCCGGGGCAAGGTGATCATGGTCCCGCCCACATTATCAGCCTTACTTTCATGCAAGTGCTGTACGCACTTGGGAATATAGTCAGGATTATAAGTAGCGTGGGCATCCATCCTGATGATTATATCACCTTGGGCAGATTTGATCCCGATATTAAGGGCACAGGGGGTGATCCAGCGCGGATTATCCAATAGTTTTATGAAACTATGCTGTAGTATATATTTCTGTATTATGGCCCGGGTTGTGTCCCGGCTCATACCATCCACGATCAGTAATTCCAACTCATTCTTCGGAAATTCCTGAGCTATAACAGATTCGATGCAATGCCTAATGTATTTTTCCTCATTGCGGCAGGGAATTATTATTGAACAAAGCATATTAAGACCTCAACCAATTATAGTTATTCTAGGTAAGCTTATTAGCTTCTTTATTCTTCTTTTTATTAAATAATTTAATAAGATAGTCAAAGCCGTACCCTGCAGTCAATATCAGGAATGGCAAATGAGTAAAGCTAGTTCTTAAAGCAGCGTCAACCCTGGTAAGCATATGCAGGATCAATGAACAAACGAAAACAGAAGCATAAACCATGAACTTATAATCCTTTTGCCTGATTATTTTAATCAGAGCCGTGATAAATAAAATATATAATGGGACCATATGGGCAGCATAATAATATTGATGGGCTTTCTGCCAAAAAGGAGGGAAAATATTAAGAAACTGATACCCTCTCATAAAAAACAACTTGATCAGTCTTGTTAGTATATAAAAATAATTTCCATCTTTACTATAGTCAAACGGTTCAATTTTAGTATATTGGATTATCACATCCCCATTCAGATATATTGACCTAAGAAACTGGGATATAAACGGCAAGTAATATATAAATAAGAACGCCACCACACTTCCTACTAAGATTACCGGAGCTAATGACTTTAAAACTATTTTATTTTTTTTCGCTATAGAAACGATTAGCAAGACATAGATCGGGAGGCAGAGAATAACCGTGTCAATCCTGATAAACAATAAAATAAAATATCCTACTACAAATAATAAGTTCTTGGCCCATGTACTGTTTTGGCTACTAAAATATGAGGTTACAAAGCTATACATATAAACAATAAAAAGGAACCGATAAACAGCTTCCGGAGAGGCCCAGTTATTCCAAATGGCATTATCAACGAATATTATCGAAATAAGGCTAAAGATCATTGCCACTTTTTTGTTAGCGTAGAATTCTTCTGCCATTTTATATAAAATTACAGGTATCAATGAAGCCAGGATAATCTGGAAAAGTATAAGAGCCAATACATTGCCAGAGCCAAAAATTAGAAATATAAGCGCCGTAATTCCCACATAACCAAGATGAAATAGTATTGTCGGATGTTCTTTTAATATGAGAGGCAAGCATATACTATCCCCTGTTCCCTTAACATAACTTGTTATCTGCTCAGCCACCGGCCCGTATATTCTTGAGAAATCACATGAAGCTTTTGGGCCTTTATCATAAAAAAGAAAAAAACAAATATTAAATATGATAGCTACAAGGAATAACCATATCATCTCTTTTTTAATCTTCATTCTTTTCTCCTATTAATAGGCTCTCAGGTTTGGGCCGAAGATCAATTCGTCAATCATTCCAGTCTTTAAAGCATGGAGAGCTTCATTTGGAGAATGCACTATCGGCTCTTCATGCTTATTAAAACTTGTATTAATGCACAAAGGCAATCCACTGATCTTGTAATACTCACTTAAGATACTGTGCATAAGTGGTTGCCTGTCCTTGTTGACGGTTTGAGGCCGGGCGGTTCCGTCCAAATGTACTACCCCCAGAATCCCTGACCTGAGTTCTTTTTTAACTGTAAAAGCCATGGTCATAAAGCGCGCAGCATATTCACCTTTAGGATAGTTGTCGAAATAGGCCGGAGCAAATTCTTCCATGATCACAGGAGCAAAAGGCATAAACTCAGTTCTATCCATTCTTTTATTGAGCCAGTCCTTCATTTCAGGATCAGTAGGTCTGGCCAGGATCGAACGGTTGCACAGGGCACGAGGTCCATATTCCATCCTGCCCTGAAACAAGCCGATCACTTTTCCCTGGTGCAGCATCTCCGCTATTGTTCTCTCTGGATGTTCCAGTTTTTCACATTTAAAGCCCTCATCCCTGATGGCGCTGATGATCTCTTCAGCTTTAAAGGAATCGCCGAAATAAACATTCTCAAGAGGAATAGGTTGGAGTTCGTTGTACTGGGAGGCCAAAAGTAAGGCTGCTCCAAGGCTCGTCCCCCCGTCTCCCATATGAGGATGAATAAAGACCTCTTCGACTTCCGCCAATTCCATTATTCTTTTGTTCAGGGTGACATTGGCAAAGACGCCACCTGAGAGCACCACCCGGGAATGACCCGTCCGCAGAACAGCTAATCGTACTGCTTCAGTCACATTCTCTTCCAATACACGCTGGGCAGCATAAGCTATCTCTTCCCGGGAGAAGCCCTTCATCAGTTCTTGCAGGTAATTAACTGCCGTTCGCCAGAATAAATACTTTTCGTTACGAAAATGCATCTTATCCCGATCCAGGGAATAAACAGTTTTCAACTTTTCGTACGCCTCAGGTGAAGGATGGTAAGCCGCCAATCCAGTTATTTTCCCGCCATGCCTTTGCGGATCAAATCCACAGATATAAGTTATGTAAGCCCAAAAATTACCGGCAGAATGTATTTTAGGGCATTCGCTGATCTTTATCAACTGCCCGTTTTCACCGGCATAAACACTGCCCGCCAGGCCATCACCCCCGCCATCAACAGTAACTACTGTCGCTTTGGGCCAACCGCTGGTGAAATAAGCCGAGGCAGCATGGCTTTTATGATGGTCAAAGAAAGTGATCTTCCCTTTCATTCCTCTCTTGGCAAAGTAATCCCTGACCAGACCTCTGTTTTTTCTTAGTATTTGCGCGGCCAGCCGGCTGCAGGCCACGAAAGCTTTTGATTCGGGAAATTTTCCGCTGTATTTTGTTACTTTTTCAAATAGTTTTCTTTTAAACCCCATTTTTCCGGAAAAATCCACGGAAGTGGGCACTTCGACCATTCCTTTAAAACCGAATCCGACTAGATCAATATCAGCTATATCCACATCACAGTGTTCGATCATATTCTCTAAAGAAGCATAAGGAAAACCCCAGTGCATTTTTTTCCTGGAAAACCTCTCTTCGTTTGCGGCGTAAACGATCCTGCCATCCTTAATTAGGGCCACG
>CAZFDO010000129.1:4070-5087 GCA_964517965.1 uncultured Clostridia bacterium | reverse complement strand
CCAGTTTTCAGCTTTAATTGCTTAAAAACTGTCCAGTTTTCAATTTTAATTGACACTTATAATAAAAGCATTGACAATTACCAATTTTATGCTATTTTTATATAAATAACAAAAGAATAAAAAGCCCCGGAGACATCAAGTTACAGGCCAATGTAAAATTGTCTTCTGTAACTTTTTAATTATAATAATAAGGATAAAGGTGATAATTAAATGAAACGGAAAACCCAGATCAGTAAAGTTCCTTTAATAGTTATCTTAACCGGGATATTTTGGGTCGCCATGACCGGAATAGCCGGGGCGGATATTTTTACCGAGAATTTTACTGCTGCCACGTATAAGGATGCGGTCAATACTACGGCTGACTGGAATACGGCTGACGGTAAATTACAGCTGCCTTTAGTATCTGGAACGGCAACCCAGATAAATGCTGACATTGCCAGAGACTCCTCTGGTTATTTTTATTTTGTCTGGCTGGATTTTAGAGAAGGTGGGGATTATGGTAATATTTACGCGCAAAAATATAATTCCAGCGGCGTAAAACAGTGGACCAATGATGTAAGGGTAAATGTTGCGGATTTGGTGTATCCTACTGGCGATGATGATTATCAACCAATGCCACACATTGCTTTAGATGGTAGCAATAATGTTTATATCACCTGGAATTCTGCACTTTCTTATGGGTCACCTTCAAAAGTATGGGCACAGAAATTAAATTCAAGTGGTTTAGGACAATGGGCCGCGGATATACAAGTTAATGCCACTAATAATTCAAATTGGAATGGGTCTGACATTGTTTGTGATTCTAATGGATATATTTATGTGGTTTTTGAACAGGAATCTAGTGGCGGGATATATATCCAAAAACTTGATAGTAATGGCGCAAGACCCTTAGGGTGGGAGTTCGATAAACCAGCCGTATTAGCTGGTGGAGGAGAGCAATATGACCCCTCTATTGCTTATTATAATGATGGTAGTAGTTATTTCTATGTAGTTCCATCCTAACCTGCTGGTCTGGGG
>CAZFDO010000129.1:0-4060 GCA_964517965.1 uncultured Clostridia bacterium | reverse complement strand
AGCGGTGGTTATTATATGAACCGCTTGAATGCGGATGGTGTAATTCAATGGGCTTCCAATAAAACTATTTCCTCGGAGAGCGATGCCGGAAATAATAATATATGTGTAGCGGCTGACTACAGCACACCTCGTATGGCTATAGTCGCTTATGTTAGAGGGAATGATATTTGGCTACAAAAATATAATCCAACTGGAGAAGAATTTTGGCCTGGGAATCCCGTTCAAATTACCAATGACAGTTATCAACAAAAAAATGTTGAAGTTTCCGTAGATGGTTCTAACGATATATATGTGGCTTGGTTAGATAGATGTTCCGACACTAATTTTGATCTTTATGCTCAAAAAATTCTTTCCAACGGGAATATTTCCTGGACGGCCGGTGGAAAGAAAGTAAACAAAGATGACATGATAGACCAGGATGGCTCCAATGTTGTGGAATATGGCGGCGGATGTTTTGTTTGCTGGTCTGACGGAAGAAACAGTGAAGCAAGTATTTACGCTAATAGATTGAATTCTAGCGGTACTAGACAATTTAGTGATGATTTTAGGGTAAATACTGATAGTGAAGGTTATGTCGCTAACGCGCAAGGTCAATCACTTAATATTGACACCATCAGTGAAAATATTACCTCAGCTACTCTTACTGCCACGCATACATTAAACAGTCAAACCATTAATTATTATTTAAGCAATGATAACGGAGCAAATTGGTTTGCGGTAACTTCAGGTGTCCAGCATAATTTCTCCACTACTGGTTCTGCCTTGCGCTGGAAAGCAGAATTAGCAACTGCCAATTCAGGTCAGACCCCGAGTGTTGACACAATCCAAGTAGTTTATAATTATGCCACAGCTTCGTTTAGTATTACTCAGGTTTATCCTGATTCAGGTTTAAACAATGGATCGAAAACAGTCACTGTTTGGGGAGCAAATTTTAGCGGAACGCCAACCGTAAAATTAAGACGTACCGGCCAAAGCGATATTGCCGGTGCGGTGAATCTTGTTGCCGGCAACAGGATACAAGCCACCTTTAATTTAGCCGGCGCCAGTCCCGGGGTTTGGGACGTAGTAGTGGAAAACGGGGGGAGTGCTTCTCTGAAAAAAGCTTTCACGGTTAATGCTCTGCTTTCAACCACTACCTGGAATACACAGCAAATTCTCAATACTACGACTCTGCAAAGTTTGGCTATTGGCGATGGTAATAATGACGGCAACCTGGAAATTTACAGTTCTTGGGGAAGTCATCTTTATCAATTTAAATGGAATGGCAGTAGTTGGGCTAAAACCGAGATTGGCGAAATCGACACCTTTATTAGAGGAATAACGGTAGGAGATGGTAATGAAGATGGTGAAAATGAAGTATATGTCGCTTCCAGAAGTGGTGATATCTATCAATTCAAATGGAATGGCTCAACCTCAACCTGGGATAAGACTTTAGTAGGGAACTCCGCAGTCACCTATTTCTATACATATTATTTAACTATTGGCGACGGTAACAATGACGGCAAACTGGAAATATATGGCTCAGGTGGTGAATATTATAATGGATATTTAGACCAATTTAAATGGAATGGGGCTGGCTGGGATAAGTCCAGGATTAGCACTTTCAGCAGTAATTCAGTAAGTCCTGTAAGAATTGGTGATGGTGATAATGACGGGGATTTGGAAATATATATGGCTAATTCCAATTCTATCAATCAATTCAAATATAATAGCTCTGTCTGGAATAAAACAGAAGTTGGTCAAGCCAAAAGCAGTGTTAATGATTTGGTTATCACCGACGGTAATAACGATGGAAGCCTGGAAATATATGCCGGCAGCAGCGATTGTCATTTATATCAATTTAAAAGGAATGGCGGCAGTTGGGATAAAACCGATATGGGCAGCGAGAGCGGTTCTATGGACAGAGTTGCGGCTGGCGATGCCAATAATGATGGAGTCGCGGAAGTTTATGTAATTAATTCAGATAAAAATGTATATCAATTCAAATGGGCTGGAAGTCAATGGAGTAAATCCGTAATCGGTTCTTTTAATTATTATTCGTTTAATAATATAGCAGTAGGCGATGTTGATGAAGATGGGAAGATTGATGTCTATGCTATGTCTTATGCTGATTTTATTAAATTTTATACTGATACTGATGCCGGGGCGCCGCAGGTTGTTGCGGATCTTACGGCCAGCAGCAGTACAGCTCCCGGTGAGATAAATTTAACCTGGACTTCAACCGGTGATGATAGTGAGATTGGCCAGAACAGTAACGGTAGTTATCTAGCAAGGTATGCTTTGAATCCGATCGTTAGCGAGGCGGATTTTAATAGTGCCACGAACTATCCCAATAACTGGATTCCTTCCGGTAAAGGAGTGCCGGAGACTCATTATGTTGGAGGTTTGTCCGCTGATACTACTTACTACTTTGCTATCAAAACACAGGATGAGGTACCTTATACTTCAGGTATTGATACAGGAACGCCACGGGCAGTAGCTAAGGTTAGGAAAGTCCCTATATATTCCAGAAGTGTTTTTGATGACAGCTGGCATAGTCCTGCCAGTGGTTTTATGGGAGAGAATAATGGTTCCAGCCTGGTTCTGACTACAGTGAGTGAAAATCCCGCACAAGGGACAAGCTGCGCAAAAATGGTCTATAATGCTGAAAATGAAAGCTGGATAGGTCTTTTTGTCTTGAATAACAGTTGGGGAGGCCTGGGCGTAGATCTGAGCCAGTATAATGCTTTAGTTTTCAAGATGCGGGCTGCCGGAACCAATATAGCCGGTACGGAGATTCGCTATGGAATCGGTGAGCCCAGCGACAGTTGCGGTGAAATCCGTTCCGGTTGGGAGAAAATATCTGATACCTGGCAGACCTGTACTTTGGATCTCACAGGTAAGGATTTAAGGAATGTTAACGGTATCTTCATGATCGCTATCCGGGGCCCCTTGGCAGGCAGCCCGGTTGTTTATTTGGATGATATTAAATATGTTGGATCCGGGTCCTTTGCCATCAATGACCTGGCGGCAGTTACAGGTACGGGTGACGGAGACATAATTATCAATTGGACTACACCGCTGGGAGAAGCAGCATTATCTAATTATCTGGTAAAATATTCTACCAATCCTATTACCGATCAGTCAGAGTTTGATGCTGCAGATACCTTTACTCAATCATGGGTACCACAAGCAGAAGATGACCCGGATAGTCATATTATAACCGGTTTGGAGCCGGGGATACTCTACTATATAGCGATCGAGGCAGTAGATACCAATGGAACCCAATCCTCTCTTTCCAATACTATCGGCAATTCAGCTATTGCCGGTACCAGTGCGGCTATTTCTATTACCAGTATTATGCCTGCCTCTGGTACGAACAATGGCAGTAAACAGATCACTCTTTATGGATTAGGTTTTGCCAGTGGAGTGGTGGCTAAACTGACCAGGACCGGCTATCCTGATATTATTGGTACTAATATTACGGTTGTAAGCGGTTCAGAGATCAAGGTTTTCTTCAATTTAACCGGTATACAAACCGGTTTGTGGAATGTGAAAGTGGAAAGAAACGGTAATTCAGATATTCTAAACAATGCTTTTATGATTACTGCGCCGGTAAGCGCGCCTAATTACTGGATAACAGAATACATTGGTTTATACGCTGATAATTCTGTAAGAGATATTGTTTTAGGTGACATAGATGAAAACGGCACTATGGAATTATATGGGGCCAACTATGATAAACATATTTATCAATATACCAAAACAGGGGAAGTCTGGAATAAAGTAGACATTGGAGCCGGAGAGGATGTAATGTACGCCGTAGTTACCGGAGACGGCAATAATGATGGCCAGTTGGAAGTATACGGAGGCGGCAGGGATGGCCATATTTATCAGTTTAGATGGAATGGCAGTACCTGGGACAAACAGGATATGGGGAATACCGGTACCTATATGGATGGAATAGCAGTCGGTGACGCTAATGGTGACGGCCAGTTTGAAGTCTATGGTGGTGGTTATGATGGTCATATTTATCAATTTTGCTGGACTGGTACCAGTTGGGAAAAAACGGACATTGGCA
>CAZFDO010000128.1:0-5178 GCA_964517965.1 uncultured Clostridia bacterium | reverse complement strand
TTCCTTCACGCTGTTTTTCCAATATTTTGCGCGGACGGGAAATATCGCCGCCGTAACACTTGGCGATGACATCTTTGCGCAGGGCGCTGATATTTTCCCGGGCAATGATCTTATTATCGATGCTGGCTTGTATCGGTATCTCGAACATCTGCCGGGGTATCAGTTTCCGCAATTTTGTAACAATTTTTCTCCCCTGGTATGTTGCCTTTTCCCGGGGTACGATAAAAGAAAATGCATCCACCGGCTCATGATTGATCATGATCTCCAGCTTCACCAGATCTGTAGGCCGATACCCGATATATTCATAATCGAAAGAAGCATAGCCGCGGGTGGCTGACTTCAGCTTGTCATAGAAATCCATGATTATCTCTGCCAGCGGTAACTCATAGTTAAGAACCACGGTCAGCGTATCCAGATAATGCATGTTCTTAAAAATACCGCGTTTTTCCTGGCTCAGCTGCATAACATTACCGACAAATTCGCTGGGCGTAATGATCATACCTTTAATAAAAGGTTCATTGATCTCTGCTATTTCCTGTGGCGGCGGGAACTTGACCGGACTGTCAATTTCCACAATATCTTCGTTGGTTTTGAAAATCTGGTATATAACATTCGGGCTGGTGATGATCAGTTCCAGGCTGTATTCACGGGTCAGCCGTTCCTTGATGATATCCATATGCAGCAATCCCAGGAACCCGCAGCGGAAACCAAACCCCAGGGCGACGGAAGTTTCCGGTGAGTACACGAATGAAGTATCATTAAGCCTTAATTTTTCCAGGGCATTCAGCAGCAGGTCATAATCACCGGGATTGACTGGGAAGAAACCGGCATACACCATAGGTTTCAGTTCCTTGAACCCATGGAACGGGGTTTCCGTCGGCCGGTCCACCATAGTCACTGTATCGCCGATCTTAACATCCTGCAGGTTCTTGATACCGGCAATAATATATCCTACTTCGCCGGCTACCAGTTCTTCAGCCGGCTCCATTTCCGGCCGTAAAAAACCTATTTCATCAACCTCATATTCGGCATTATTGGAAACCATCTTGATCTTTTTATCTTTCTTAATTATACCGTCCAATACCCGTACATAAATAATGGCCCCGCGATATGGGTCATAATTGCAGTCAAAGATCAGGGCGCACAAGGGCTGGTCTTGGCTTCCCTTGGGAGAGGGAACTTTTGCCACTATCGCTTCCAGGATTTCTTTCACGCCGATACGATTCTTGGCGCTAGCCAGGATAATATCAGAAGTATCCACTTTCAGAATATCCTGGATCTGGTTTTTTACCCTTTCCGGATCCGCATTGGGCAGGTCAATTTTATTGATCACCGGAATAATAGTAAGGTTATTCTGTTTAGCCAGCATAACATTAGCCAGGGTCTGTGCCTCTACCCCTTGAGACGCATCAACTACCAAAATTGTTCCCTCACAGGCCGCCAGGCTCCGGGAAACCTCATAAGTAAAATCAACATGGCCGGGAGTATCGATCAGGTTCAACAGGTAGGCCTCGCCATTGTCAGCCTGGTAATACATCCTGACTGCTTTAGCTTTGATGGTGATACCACGCTCTCGCTCCAGCTCCATTTTATCGAGGAACTGTTCTTTCATTTTCCGTTCCGGGATAGTGTGGGTGCTTTCCAGCAGTGTATCAGCCAGCGTGCTTTTGCCATGGTCAATATGGGCAATTATAGAAAAATTCCTAATGTGTTCAATATTCATAATAGTCCGTAGATAATTATTTAAGGTGTTTCTTGATGTAATCGATGTTCGGCATTGGGGTAGGATCTGTGGCGTAGAGAAAAGCCAGGTATACGCTCACCAGGTCACCCAGATAAACCATACTGAATAACCTGGCTAAAGCGGATTTTCCAACAGGAGCAACCTGCTCAGTATGGCCAATATTTTTTTCTATTAAGCGTTGGCTTAGGGCCAGGCGCTTTTTATCTTCCGGATACATTAGGTCATCCTGCAGGATAATGACCTTAAAAAACTTATGCAGGTTTTTCAGGTTTTGCCAGCATTCAATTTCATTATGGGTAACTTCTGGAAAAATATTATAAGCAGCAAAAAGTTTGGTATTCTCATTGAACATGCCCTTCCAGCGCCGGCTTATACCGGCCATCAGGCTGTTAGCTCCATAAATTACCGGGATCTTGCCAAAGAGGCTTCCGGCCAGTGATTTAGCTTTATTCTTTGTACCATGCGAGTTCCTGCCCCATATTTTGCTCATGTTAGCGATCACCCGCAGGGTTTCCCGGATATCGGCTTTTTTGTCAGCGATCAGGCCGAGATCCTGCAGCACATTCAATACCGGAAAAAATAACAAGCCCACACTGGCTCGCGGTAAACCATCAGCCCGTACTTTTACCCAGGGTATTCCTTTGGCCATAGCCGCCTGCTGCATCTTGCCGCCGGACGTAACCGCCACTATCTTGGCTTTTCTGGCAAGCGCATCGTGATAGTTATGCAAAGTTTCCATGGTATTCCCCGAATATGTGATCAGGAATACCAGCGTGTGGCTGTCCACAAATGCCGGCAAGCGCGAATCGCGATTAATAATTACCGGCAGCTGGCTTTCCAGCTGCAGATAGCCCAGAAGCAAGTCCCCGACGATAGCTGAGCCGCCCATGCCGCAGATCAGGATCTTATTCACTTTCTGGTAATCGGCCGGCAGCCTCAGCCCTATCCCCAGTTGATGGGCTTCCTTCAACTGTTCAGGAAACAGCTCCAGTTCAGCCAGCATCCCCTGCCGGTCAATATCGTTGTTTAATTTTAAATTATTAATCCTGGCCACTAGTATAACCTCGCTTTGTATTATATTATCATTAAGGCACAAAGTTAAAAGAAAAACCAGGCACAAAGGCACAAAGTTTTAAAGCAAAAGCAGGCACATAGGGAGACAATATTGTAATCTTTTACTTTGTGCGGCTGTGCCTAACATTGAAATTCCTGTTTTCCTTTAACTTTGTGCCTTTGTGCCTCGCTTCTCCCTTTGTGCCTGTATTTATTCCTCATTTTTGATATGGTTTTGCTTGATCAGTTTTTTGATCGCTTCTACTGTCGGCAGATCAAGTATCTTATTGACGATTTCTTTAGCCTGGTTCATAGTAGATTCGCGGATAATCTTTTTAATCTTGGGGATACTCGCGCTGCCCATACTAAATTCATCTAATCCCATACCCAGCAGGATCAGGACCAACTCCGGCTCTCCAGCCATTTCTCCGCACATCCCCACCAGCTTACCTTCGCGGTGTCCGGCTTCAATAACATATTTGATCTGCCTTAAAATGGACGGATGCATGGGTTCATAAAGATAGGCCACATTTTCATTGCCGCGGTCTACGGCCATCGTATACTGAATAAGATCATTAGAGCCAATACTCAGAAAGTCAACTTCCCGGGCGATCACATCGGCAGTTAGCGCCGCTGAAGGGGTTTCGATCATCGCTCCCACTTCTATGTCAGTATCAAAATCAATATGTTCCTTTTTTAATTCATCCTTGACTTGGTCCAGGATATGATTGGCTTTCTTTATCTCTTCCACTGTGGAGATCATCGGATACATTATCTTTAGTTTCCCGCTGGTGGAAGCCTGCAGGATGGCCCGTAACTGAGCCCGGAACATGTCCTGATATTTTAAACATAAGCGAATACCCCGTAATCCCAGAAAAGGATTTGTTTCTGTATGGGTACCCAACTGTTCGCTTAATTTGTCTCCGCCCAGGTCTAAAGTACGCAGTATTACACTGTGGGGAGCCATTTTCTTGGCGATATTCCGGTAGATGCGGGTCTGCTCCTCTTCGTCCGGAAGATCGGTCCGGTTCAAATAAATAAATTCTGTGCGGAATAAGCCAATACCCGTAGCTCCGGACTCCAAGGCCAGTTCCACTTCATCCGGTATCTCAATATTAGCCGACAAGTGCACTTCCCGGCCATCTATGGTCAGGGCTGGCAGATCTTTTAATTTTTGCAGCTGTTTTTTTATCTCAATATATTTCTTATTTCTCTTTTCATATTCTTCCAGTACGGAACGTACCGGGTTAATGATCACCAAGCCTTCATAACCATCCAGGATGATCTCATCACCGTTTTGGACCTTAGAAGTAATATCTTTCAAGCCTACGATAGCCGGTATGCCCAGAGATTGTGCCATGATCGCCGTATGCGAGGTCTTACCCCCCATATTGGTGATGAACCCAAGAATTTTTTCCTCTCTCATCTGCACCGTATCTGAAGGTGTCAGGTCATTCGCAATAATAATGACCTCTTCTTTTAATTGGGATAAGCTTTGTTTCTTCTCTCCCAGCAGGTTATGCAGCACCCTTTTTCCCAAGTCCTGGATATCCCGGCCGCGTTCCCGGAGATATTCATCCCCCATAGTGGTAAATACGTGCACAAACTTAGAGATGGTCTGGGAAAAAACATATTCCACATTCACTCTTTCCTTACGGATCTTATCGATAGTTTCCTTTACCAGCATAGGGTCATCCAGCACCAGCAGGTAGGCCTCAAATATAGTGGCATGCTTGTTACCCAGACGCTCATTGACCTTATCCCTGATCGCGATCAATTCCTGCTTCGTACTATTGAGGGCTTCCTGAAAACGGATGATCTCCTGCTCAACTTCCTTATCCTCGAGTTTCCGCATTTTAATGCAGTAATCTTCCTGGCTAAGGATCAGAGCCTTGCCGATGACTATTCCAGGCGAAGCTGCTATGCCGCGATGCATGATCTTTTCCATTACTCTTCTCCAAATTTACTGGCTACAAGCTCTTCGATCTTGGCCATCAATTCTTCTTCTTTATCTTGTTCGCCGGATATTTTTATCAACAACCTGGAACCAGCTTCAGCCGCCAGCATCATCAGGCCCATGATGCTTTTTCCGTCCACTTCTTCGCTTTCCTCTTCAGTCCTAAGTACCCGAACTTTGATCTTGACCTGTTTATACTGGTTGGTCAACCGCACAAATAAGGCCGCGGGCCGAGCGTGTAAACCAAGCTTGTTTTTAAGTTCAAGAATTTTTTCCATGATTTGATAACGCTGCTTTCTTACAAGTCCCTTCGGGAACTTGTTGATTTCACAGATTTTAAAGACGATTACACAGATTAAGTAAACATATATGCTTTTAAATCCGTGTAATCTTCTTTAAAATCTGTGAAATCAACAAGTTCCCG
>CAZFDO010000127.1:4935-5273 GCA_964517965.1 uncultured Clostridia bacterium | reverse complement strand
GGTTGCTGGAGTTTTTATCCCTTTAAGATTCTGGGTGGTTATGGTGACGGCGGAGCGATCACTACAAATGATCCGAAAGTGGCCCGAATGGCTACTTTATTACGCTGGAACGGTGAGGACCGAGAAACTGGAGCGTATCATTATCACGGCTATACCTGTTTACTGGATAACCTGCAAGCTGCGTTCCTAGATATTAAATTAAGGCATTTGCCTGATTGGATAAAGCGGCGGCGGCAAATCGCGGAAATGTATAAAGAAGGCTTGCAGGATATTCCTGAACTTAGCTTGCCGCATTTTGCTGATAATCTTTTTCATGATGTTTTCCAAAATTATGTGAT
>CAZFDO010000127.1:0-4925 GCA_964517965.1 uncultured Clostridia bacterium | reverse complement strand
GATCAGGCATAAAAAGCGTGATGCTTTATTAGCTCATCTCAAGAATAATGGTGTGGAATGTTTGGTCCACTGGCGAAAACCATACTATGTATATAAAGCTCTAGGGCTAAAGGATACCGGATTTCTGGAAACCGAGTCTATATCTACAGAAGTGATCTCCTTGCCGATGAATGTAGAGATAGATGACAGACAAGTGCGATATGTCATAGCGACGATCAAAAAATATTTTAAAAAGTAGGATAGACAGTGAAACCTTTAGCCAGAATAACCGAGAGTTTTACCGAATCAGTCATCAGGGAAATGACCAGGATATGTGATGCCGCGGGAGGATATAACCTGTCGCAAGGATTCCCGGATTTTGCTGCCGAAGAGTCAATTAAAAAGGCAGCTGTAGAGGCTATCATGCAAGATTATAACCAATATCCGGTAACTTTTGGAGAGCCAGAGCTACGCCAGGCGATCGCTGAAAAAGTCCTACGATACAACAAGATCAAAGTTGATCCGGAGACAGATATCACTGTGACATGCGGTGCTACAGAAGCGATGATAGCCACCTTAAAAGGAGTGATCAATCCTGGTGATGAAGTAGTGGTTTTTGAGCCTTTCTATGAGAACTACGGACCAGATGCCATACTTTCAGGAGCTAAACCAAGATATGTGACTTTATATGCTCCGGATTGGTGCTATAAACCAGAAGAATTGGTGGCTGCTTTCAATAATAATACTAAAGCTATAATTATCAATACTCCTAATAATCCTACTGGCAAAGTTTTTTCTCGAGAGGAATTGACAGAAATCGCCGGTTTATGCCAGAAATGGGACTGCCTGGCGATCACTGATGAAATATATGAACATATACTTTACGATGGTGCAGAACACATATCTATTGCTTCTTTAGATGGTATGGCAGAAAGAAGTGTTACCATTAATTCAATATCAAAAACATATTCAGTGACTGGCTGGCGGGTGGGTTGGGCGATAGCTGCGCCAGCTATTACTGTCAGGATACGAAAAGTGCATGATTTTCTCACTGTCGGAGCACCTACCCCGTTGCAGTATGCAGCAGTATTTGCTCTCAATTTGCCTAGTGCGTATTACCAGAAATTGCAATCCAAATATGCGGCTTCCCGGGCCAGATTATTTGAGCTGCTTTTAAAAACAGGATTTAAGCCATTTTTGCCTAAAGGCGCATATTATATAATTGCAGAGTGTGACGAGCTTATGAATAAATTGAAAGTAAAAAATGACTTTTATTTCAGCCGGGAGTTAATTGCCAGGACTAAAGTTGCAACAGTGCCGGGAACTTCTTTCTATGCAGATAAGAGTAAAGGTACAAATCAAGTAAGGTTCTGCTTCTGCAAAAAGAAAGAAACTTTGGATAAAGTAGAAGAGGGATTACAATCGTTGTTGAAAATATGAAAGCGGGAGAAGCGGAGCAATGAAACAAAAAGTCAAAGATATTATCCATTGTTTTCGCAGACCGCTGATTGTGTTAATGCACTTCGGTTTCATCGTTTTTGCTTATATTTTTTCTTTTTATCTGCGTTTTGATTTTACCTTGCAACGGGAAGTGTATTTCCCAATCATTTTGCGGACATTACCGCTGTTAATCTTTATCAAAATGTTCATTTTTTACTATTATGGTTTGTTCGGAGGTCTCTGGCGTTATCTTAGCATAGATGATCTTTGGCAAATTATCAAAGCTAATACTTTTTCTACCATTCTTTTCATATTAGGAGTGATGTTTTATCACGGTTTTCTGGGATATCCTCGTTCGGTTATTATCATAGACTGGCTTATTTGCACCGCTTTGGTCACTAGTGTGCGCTTTTTTGTGCGACTTTTCAGGGAGCGTTATAAGCCAGAATATAATGTCGGGAAATCACGCAAAGCCCTGATCATCGGAGCAGGACAGGCCGGTATTCTCACTCTTAAAGAATGTCGTAGTAATGATGCTTTATCCATGGAGATAGTTGGTTTTATTGATGATGATAAACAAAAACTAGGGCACCGTATTTACGGGATTAAAGTGCTTGGTGTAGCCATGGATATCCCTAAGGTAGTAGAAAAATTTGGGATCGAAGAGATCATCCTGGCAATGCCTTCAGCCAGTGGCGAGATGGTTAGGCGGATATTAGACTATTGCCAGCTCCCGGGAGTCAATATCAAGATCGTGCCTAAGCTGGAGCAGTTACTGTCCGGGGATATGGAACTAAAGCCGCGGCAGGTGCGTCCGGAAGATCTGCTGGGACGGGAACCGGTCAAGATAGATGAGAGAGAAATAAGTTCATATATTACAGGGAAAAGAGTGATGGTCACCGGGGCAGGTGGATCTATCGGTTCGGAGTTGTGCCGGCAAATAATAAAATTTAAACCCAGCGAACTAATATTGTTTGATCATAATGAAAATAATGTGTATTTTTTAGGAGTAGAATTTTCTCTGAAACACCCCAAAGAAAAATTTAGAACAATTATTGGGGATATAAAAGATGTTGGGTTGTTGAAGAATTTATTTACTAAATATAAACCTCAAGTTATTTTTCACGCCGCTGCTCATAAGCACGTTCCATTAATGGAAGAAAATCCGCCAGCAGCAGTCAAAAACAATATTATTGGTAGCAGAAATATCATGTACGCAGCTGAACACTATAAGGTAGAACGTTTTGTCCTGATCTCAACCGATAAAGCGGTTAATCCCACAAGTGTTATGGGAGCCACTAAGCGTATTGTCGAAAAGATCTTGCAGTCAAAGTCTAAAAAGAGCCGGACTAAATTTATGGCAGTTCGTTTTGGTAATGTCTTAGGTTCAGATGGCAGTGTGGTACCGCTGTTTAAAAAACAAATTGAGAGCGGTGGTCCGATCACTATTACTCATCCGGAAGTTAAACGGTATTTCATGAGCATATCAGAAGCTGCCCAGTTAGTGATCCAGGCAGGTGCGTTTGGAAATGGCGGGGAGATCTTTATTCTGGATATGGGTGAGCAGATAAAAATAGTTGACCTGGCCAAAGACTTGATAGTTCTCTCGGGATTAAAGCCAGAGGATATTAAAATACAATTTACCGGACTGCGTCCCGGAGAAAAATTATACGAAGAAATATTGCTAAATACGGAGGAAGATAGGGTAACTAAACATAAAAAAATATATATTTCTCAGGCGGATGACCTGGATCTCCGTAAAATACGCAGGCAGGTGAAGGATCTGGAGAAATTAGCTAATCTTATGGATGGTGATAAGATCAAGGAAAGGATAAAGGAGATCATTCCGACATATAATTGCCAGGGGTGACTTTAGGTATATCATTGAAGATTGCCATTGATGCCAGGACAGTGACCAGTATTAGAACAGGTGTCGGAAATTATATAATAAGTCTGACCAGGGTGCTGCAAATAATTAGCGCGGAAAATACTTTTTGCCTTTATAAGGGTATATTAAGGCACCGTTTAAAGAAAATACCGGCTATATCCATAATAGCCAGGCTCCTATACCTCCTCAATGATAATTTTCTTTTTCCCTTCAGGTTGCTGTTGGGGCGGATAGACTTGTATCATAATCCTGCCTTTATTCTGCCTTTGGTCAACTTCGGATATAAAAAAATAATTACTATTCATGACTTGGGTTTCTATGTTTTTAGCGATAAGTTCGCTAAAAATTGGCACTCTCGACATCTGCGCTTTATGTTGCCATATTCAGTTCGGCAGGCTGATAAAATTATTGCTGTGAGTCAAGCCACCAAACAACAGATCGTAGATATATTTAAGATTGCTCCGGAAAAGATCGTAGTGACTTATGAAGGAGTGTCAGAAAAGTATAGGGTAATACAGGATAGGGTTGAGGTTGAGAAGGTAATATCTAAATATGGCGTAAAAAAGCCTTATATTTTATTCGTTGGGACGATGGATCCCCGGAAAAACCTGATTCGACTAATTCAGGCTTTTCAAAAAGTGAAAATAGAAAAAAAAGATTTGAAACTGGTTATTGTAGGCAGTAAAGGTGAATTATATACCGAAGAGTTAAACAAGCTGATTGTTTCGGGAGAAATAGTTTTAACTGGATATGTAGATGAAGAAGACCTGGTTTATCTCTATAATGGGGCGTTAGCATTTGTTTTTCCGTCTTTATATGAGGGTTTTGGCTTGCCGATCTTGGAGGCAATGGCCTGCGGAACACCCGTAATTACATCAAAAATATATTCTATGCCGGAGGTAGCTGGTGATGCTGCATTATTGGTTGATCCGGAGAGCATAAATGAAATTGCCGATGCTATTATGAGATTATTGGATGATCAGGTATTAAGAAATAAGTTAATTGATAAAGGTTTAGCTAGGGCAAAACAATTTACCTGGGATAAGACAGCTGCGGAAACTCTAGCTGTATATCAGGAAGTAGCGAGCCAAAAGTAGGTGAGTTTATTGAATAAGAATACAAAGGTTATTATTTTATGCCTGCTTTTAATGATCATTGTTATTTATACAATGATTTCAATATCTATAGAAGTGGGTTTTCTGATATTGGGTAGTATCCTTTTATTTGCTTACTTACTTAAAAAGCCGGATCAAGGAATATTCTGGACTGTATTTTTATCTGGGTTTGGTACCTTATCTTTATATCAAATAGGTCCTGTTCATATTAAAGCCTATCAAGTTGTATTATTTACTTTAATTGTTGTACTGGTTATATATTCCTTAAAAGAAAGGGGTAAAATATTTTTACCCAAAGGCTATGGCCGAATTTTGGGCTTATTTGTATTAAGTTTGGGGTTGTCTTTCATAAACTGCGCATATCCGGCTGTATTGGTTAAACAATTATTTTTAGTGTCTATTTATGTATTATTGATGCTGGTTATAATAAATACTGTCAATACTGAGAAATTAGTGAAAGCCTTGGCTAAGATTATTATTATTTCTGCCTGTGTTGCCTGTAT
>CAZFDO010000126.1:0-5312 GCA_964517965.1 uncultured Clostridia bacterium | reverse complement strand
ACTTTTAATCTTTAAATCCTTTAAAACCTGTGCACTTTTAATTCTTAGTTGACACGGGTAAAACACTTGACATGAGCGTAAAATGGTGATATTGTAGTATTGAATAAAAGCCTGGAGAGAGCTATGGATCAACTAGAGGCTATGCTTAACCAGCGCGAGGAAAAAAGAGCTAATACCCGCTACAGGAACAGTTTGCCTGTGCAATACCGTTATTTAACCAAGGTAAACAATGCGCTGACCCACGACCTCAGCGAAGGCGGCCTGAGTTTTACCACTAATGATTTTATTCCCGTCAATACCCAGTTGTTTGTAGCCATTTTGCCCAAGGAAGAGCCATTGCGGGCCGGCGGTCGGGTCGTCTGGGTACAAAAAGTTCCTTTTGGCGACCGGTATAATATAGGATTGAAATTTACAGACATCAATGCGTATAACAAGGCCAGGATCGCTTCCCTGGAAGATAAAATGGTCAGGGGTGCTTTTTAGAAAAGCGATTATCCCTCCTAGTTTTGCAAACGCAAAACTGGCAGGGGGGACAGGCACAGATTAAGATCACGGGGAATGTTCCCGTGTATATTTTTTAGAAGGTGATTATGAGATTAACACAGGCATTTATACCGACTATGAAGGAAATACCCAGCGAAGCGCAGATAGCCAGCCACAAGTTGATGCTGCGGGCCGGCCTGATCCGGAAACTGGCTAGCGGCGTATATGAATTTCTGCCGCTGGGCTATAAGGTCCTAAAAAAAGTGGAGCAGATCATCCGTGAAGAGATGAACACTGCCGGAGCCCAGGAATTATTGCTGCCAACGCTGCATCCTAAAGAATTATGGGAAGAGACCGGCCGCTGGGAAATATACGGCGATGAAATGATGAAGGTTATTGACCGCAATAAGCGTCAGTTTGGATTGGGGCCAACCCATGAAGAAGTAATCACTGACCTGGTCCGCAAAGAAGTTAAGTCTTATCGGCAACTTCCCGTAATCCTGTATCAATTCCAGACTAAATTCCGCGATGAGATCAGGCCCCGGTTCGGGATCATGCGCGGCCGGGAATTTATCATGAAGGACTGCTACAGTTTTGATAAAGATGAAGCCGGCTTAAATATTAATTATCAGAAAATGGTGCAGGCTTATAAGAATATATTTACCCGTTGCGGGTTCGATTTCCGCATGGTCCAGGCAGACTCCGGTAATATCGGCGGTAACCTGTCACACGAATTCATGGTGCTGGCCAGTACCGGCGAAGAAGCTATTTATTATTGCGATGCCTGCCAGGTAACTCTGAAAGCCAAGGAATCAGAGGAAGAGCAGCCGGCCACCGTGGAAAAACAAATATGTCCCAAATGCCAGAAGGAAATGCAGTATTCCCGGGTCATAGAAGTGGGCCATACATTTAACCTGGGGACCAAATATAGCGCTAAGATGAAGGCCACTTTCCTGGATGAAAAGGGTGAAAGTACTCCGTATATCATGGGTTGTTATGGTATTGGCGTTTCCCGTATTGTGGCGGCCGCCATTGAGCAAAGCCATGATGACAATGGTATTATCTGGCCTCGGCAGATCAGCCCGTATCAGGTGATCGTACTGCCGCTGGATGTGAGTAATGAGCCGGTGAAAGTGTGTGCCGAAGACTTGTACACCGCGTTGAAAAATAAGGGAGTGGAAGTATTGCTTGATGATCGTGATGAACGGGCCGGGGTCAAATTTAAGGATGCTGACCTGATCGGTATCCCGGTCAAGCTGATAATTTCTGCCAGGGGACTGGCGGAAGGTAAAATAGAGATAAAATTACGCCAGACAGGGGAAGTTTTCAAGCTAAGCGTAGCTGAGTCTCTGCAGAAAATCATGGAACTGATACAGCTTTAGTTTTAATCTGTATAAATCGCTTTTAGAAATCAGGATAATTGTTTTACTTAAATAGTTCTTGCCTTTTTACCTGTAATATGGTAAAAAGAACTATCGAACTCACAAAGAGTGGGAGAATCCCACTCTTTTTGTTTAATAAGAAAGAACTGCTGGCCCGCGAATGGGCTGGAAAGTTAAAGCAAGGATATTATCATGGCCGGATTTGAAGCCTTGGAAAATATAATCAGGGAAGCCGTGGCTGGCTTAGGATTGAAACTATTCAGCTATTCCTTTGCCGGAAATGTCCTACGGGTAGCCATTGACAAAGAAAGCGGCAGTATCAATGTTACTGATTGCGAACAGGCTAGCCGGGCCTTGGAAAAGGTATTTGATGAGCGGGGTATAATTAATCAGCACTATACTTTAGAGGTTTCTTCACCCGGGCTGGACCGTGCGCTCAAGAATCAGGAAGACTATGCCAGGGTCATCGGCAGCAAGGTAAAAATAGTTATTCATGAAGACGGAAAGCAGCTGGTAGTGATCGGCTGGATCAGAAATGTGACTGAAACAGAACTGGAACTGGAATTTAAGAGTAAGGAAGTGAAATTGTACGCCTGGCCGGATATCGTAAACGGTAAACTAGAACCCGAACTCAAGTAATTGATTTTGTATTTCTGAACGCTGAACGCTGTATATTGACCGCTGTACGCTGTATATTGTCCGCTGTACGCTGACAACTGAACGCTGATTATTAATTAGGAGGACGTAGGATGGCAAGTGAATTATTAGATACATTGGAACAAATTGAACGCGAAAAGAATATCAAAAAAGAAGATTTGATACAAATGGTGGAAGCGGCGCTGCTGGCAGCTTTGCGCAAGCATCTGCATTCCAGCCAAAACCTGGCGGTGGCCATCAACCGGGAAACCGGTACGATCGAATCTTCCCAGACGAAAAAAGTAGTGGAACAGGCGAAGCGCAATGATATAGAAATTTCTCTGAGCGATGCTCAGAAGATCAAGCCGAAAGCCAAGCTCGATGAAGATATTGTCATTACCCTGGATACCATGGATTTTGGGCGTATAGCTGCCCAGACCGCCAAGCAGGTCATCATCCAGAGATTACTGGAAACCGAGCGGGAAAACCTGTTCAATGAATATAAAGTGAAAGAAATGGAATTGATCAATGGCATTGTGCAACGGGTTACGCCTAAAGGGGTTATTATAGATCTGGGCAAGATCGAAGCGCATTTGCCGCAGCGTGAACAGATCAAAGGCGAGTCCTATCATGGCGGTGAAAGGATCAAGGTAATCATTTTAAAGGTTAATAAAACCACTAAAGGGCCCCATGTGATCGTTTCCCGGACGCATCCTAGTTTGCTGAAGCGTTTGTTCGAACTGGAAGTGCCGGAAATTTACGAGAAAATAGTGGAAATAAAGAATGTCGTTCGTGAGCCAGGCCAACGGGCTAAGATAGCCGTAGCCAGTAATAATGAAAAAGTAGATCCAGTCGGTGCTTGTGTCGGAGTAAAGGGTTCCCGCATTCGTACTATTATTGATGAGCTTAAAGGCGAAAGGATTGACGTCATTATTTTCCATAATGACCCCTCCACATATATTGCCAAAGCGCTATCTCCGGCTAAAACCGAGAGTGTCACCGTAGATACTCCTAATAAAAAAGCCGAAGTGATCGTGCCGGATGACCAGTTGTCTTTGTCTATCGGCAAAGCCGGGCAGAACGTACGCCTGGCGGCCAAGCTTACTGGTTGGCATATCGATATCAAGAGCCAGTCTGATAAGAAGATCCAGGCTCAGGCCAGTATTGCCGCAGCTGAAGCTGCGGCGGCAGCTTCGCAGGAAGCAGCGGAGAAGGTTGCTGAAACAGCAGCGGGAACCGGCGGAAACCTGACCCGGTTGCCGTCTGTTGGCGAAAAATTGCAGACCGAATTGATCGATAAAGGATTTGACACTCTGGAAAAAATCATCGCTGCTTCTATCGCCGACCTGACCCAGGTACCGGGTATCGGTCCGAAAAAAGCCGAGAAAATACAGGAAGCAGCCAAAGAAATTATTAGTAAGAATTAAATAAAAACCCCTTTTTCTACTGCAATTATAGCTCTTTGGCTGCAACCGATATTTTACTCAGCTTACATATCACGATGTTGATATGCTCGCTTCGCAAAATTCAGTTTCGCTCAAAGATCCATAATTTCGCTACGAAAAAAGGTTTTCAATTAACTCTAAGAACAAAAATAAAGTAGTTCCCAATGGGGGCCAAGTATGGTAAAAAAAGCAGAGACTAAGGACGACGAGAAGAAACCAAAAAAGATCATCAAAAAAGCGGTAACGACTGCGGTTAAGCCGGAAAATAAAAAGAAAACAACAACCGCTAAGTCAGTGGAAAAAGAAGTCAATAAACCGCGGAAAACAGTCAAGAAAGCGGTAAAAGAAGAAACTGTTCATAAAGAAAAGAAAGCGATAAGAGCAGGAATAAAAAAAGAAACAGCAGTTAAAGCAGAAGTAAAAGTTGAAGCAAAAGCAAAAGCAGAGCCGGCAGCGAAAAAGGAACCCGTTGCGCACGCACCCAAACACGCGCCGCATGCTCAGGCTAAACCGCCACACGCACCGCAACCAGTAGAACCGCTAATCGAACCATCCATACAACCACCGGCAGTTGCTCCAGAGGTGAAGCCAGTACCCGTGCCTGAACCTCCGGTTGTCCCGGTGGTAATGCCGAAGACCAAACTAAAAATACCGCAGATCGTCACGGTTGGTGAACTAGCGGAAAAAATAAAGATAAAACCTTCTGAACTGATAAAAAAATTAATGCAGGTAAAGATCCTGGCCACGATCAATCAGCGGCTGGAGCCAGATACAGTTTCTCTCATAGTAGAAGATTACGGGTACGAAGCTGAAATAGTCCCTCTCTACGGTGAAGAGATAATGATCAAGGAAGATGAAAAAGATGATCCAGCCGACCTGGTACCACGATCTCCGGTCGTCACTATTATGGGTCATGTGGACCATGGCAAAACCTCTCTTCTTGATGCGATCCGGGAAACCAATGTGGCTGGCGGGGAAGCCGGCGGGATAACCCAGCATATCGGCGCCTATAAAGTAAGCTTGCCCAAAGGTAACATAGTGTTCCTGGATACTCCGGGCCATGAAGCGTTTACCGCGATGCGAGCCCGCGGCGCCCAGGTGACTGATATTGTCGTGCTGGTAGTAGCTGCTGATGACGGCGTAATGCCGCAAACTGTGGAAGCTATCAATCATGCCAAAGCCGCTAATGTGCCTATTATCGTAGCGGTTAATAAAGTGGATTTGCCGTCCGCTAATATACAAAAGATTAAACAGGAACTGGCGGGTATGGATCTGGCCAGCGAAGATTGGGGCGGAAAGACTATTTATGTAGAGGTTTCAGCGAAGCAAAAGACCGGCCTTGAAACCCTGCTGGAAATGATCCTAT
>CAZFDO010000125.1:2202-5346 GCA_964517965.1 uncultured Clostridia bacterium | reverse complement strand
AGAATTACTCTACTACAAATGTTCAACTATTTAATGGATGGTATTTAATCATGCCCAATGACCAAAACAATCCACCCTTTGGCGCTTCTTCAGGCGGTTCCAGTCCTAAAGGTGGCCCTTCTAACGAACAAGGTTATATCGATCGCGGCGGCCCGTTGCCGGAAGGCTACGGTGACACGCTGATAGTTTTATTGCCGCGTGATCCGCAGTGGATTTTTGCCTACTGGGAAATAAGCGCTAAAACCAGGGATGAAATTACCCAAAAATACGGCGCGAATATTTTCCAGAAAGCCAAACCAGCCATCAGGGTTTACGATGTTACCAATGTTAATTTCGACGGCCGCAATGCTAACCGCAGTTTTGACATCTTTATTACTCCCGAATCAAAAAACTGGTATATATATGTGGGAATGCCCAAGCGCAGTTATTGCGCTGACCTGGGACTCCTGATAGATGACGGCATATTTATTACCTTGGCCCGCTCCAATGTTGTGGCCACCCCAGCCGGCAGTGTTTCCGATATCTATGATGAGCAATGGATGCTGGTCAAGGAAGATTTTGAAAAATTGATGAAGCTCTCCGGCATCGATAAGATCGGGGCCACCAGCAGCGAAGCTTTAAAACTCCTGGCCCAGCGGCTGGAAACAGTTTTGGCTGTTTCCTCTAAAAGTGGCAGCGGAGTCGGTCCGGTCAAACCCGGTAATCGCGGCTTTTGGCTCACTGCAGATGCAGAATTGATCGTTTATGGTGCCACTGAGCCTGATGCTTTGCTGACCGTGCAAGGCAAACCGGTAAAATTAAGGCCAGACGGGACCTTTACCTTGCGCTTTGCATTCCCTGATGGCGAATTGGCGATACCGATCAAGGCTATTTCAGCTGATACCATAGACACTCGGCAGATCACTATTACGGCTAAAAGAAAAACAAAATAGTGTTTACTGGTTATTGTGGCAAATAAGATCAAGACTCTCGCCCGCCAAGCGCCTGGGCGGGTTTTTTTTAAGCGAAGGAGTACTATGCAAAAAGGTTACTTCTGTTTAGTTTTACACGCGCATCTTCCTTTTGTCCGGCATCCGGAACATGAAGACTTTCTGGAGGAAGATTGGCTCTATGAAGCCATCAGCGAAACCTATATACCTCTTATCAATATGATGGATAACCTGGTACAGGATGGCATTGACTTCCGTATCACGATGAGCCTGACCCCGCCATTATGCGCCATGTTGAGCGATCCGCTCCTGCAGGACCGCTACCTCCGACACATTAATAAGCTGATCGACCTGTCAGAAAAAGAAGAAACCCGGTTGCAGTTCCAGCCGGCCTTCATCCCGGTCGCGCAGATGTATGAAAGCCATTTCAAGATGGCCCGCTACGTCTTTGAAGAAAAATATGACCGTAATCTTCTCAATGCCTTTAAAAAATTCCAGGATCTGGGCAAGTTGGAAATCATCACCTGCGGAGCCACTCATGGTTATCTGCCCTTAATGCTGAGCCAGAATGCCAAGCGTGCCCAGGTCAGGGTCGCGGTACAGGATTACACTGCCAGGTTTGGCCAGCCGCCCAAAGGTATTTGGTTGCCGGAATGCGCCTATGAAATAGGTGATGACCAAATACTGCGGGATGAAAAAATACGTTATTTCTTCATGGAAACCCATGGCTTGCTCTTTGCCGAGCCCCGTCCCAAATACGGCGTTTATGCGCCTGTCTTTTGCCCCAGCGGCGTAGCTGCCTTTAGCCGGGACATTGAATCCTCCAGGCAGGTATGGAGCGCAACTGATGGCTATCCGGGAGATTATCGTTACCGCGAGTTCTACCGTGATATTGGCTATGACCTGGAATACGATTATATCCAACCTTACCTGCATAATGACGGGGTAAGACGCAATATAGGAGTCAAGTACCATAAAATTACCGGCAAGGTAGCCTTAGGAGAAAAAAAACCTTATAATCCGGCTGAAGCGAAAGAAGCCGCTGCTGCGCACGCTGGTAATTTTATGTTCAACCGGCAGAAACAATTATCGCATTTAAATGATTTTTTGGGTAAAAAGCCGATGATAGTAGCGCAATATGACGCTGAACTATTCGGCCACTGGTGGTTTGAAGGGCCGGATTTCCTGAATTTCCTCATCCGCAAGATCGCCTGTGACCAGGATGAGATCAAAATGATCACGGCCAGCGAATACCTGCGGGAGAATCCCAAGAACCAGGTCTCGGTACCGGCAGCTTCCAGCTGGGGAGATAAGGGATACCATGAATGCTGGCTCCAGGGGACCAATGACTGGATCTACCGGCATCTGCATAAAACGCAGAGCTTTATGACTGAACTGGCGCAGGATAACAGGAATGAAAGTAACGGCTTGCGGATAAGGGCGTTAAATCAGGCGGCGCGGGAACTCTTGTTAGCCCAATCGAGCGACTGGGCCTTTATCATGGCTATGGGCACGATGGTGGCCTATGCGCAGAAGAGAACGTGCGACCATATCAACCGGTTCTTAAAACTGCATTACGACCTGAAGAATAACTCTATTGATGAAAACTGGTTACGCGAGATCGAATACCGCGACAATATTTTCCCCTATATAGATTATAAGGCCTACCTTTAAGCGAACACTCTCCTGATTTCTTCCTTTACTGTTTCCGCATTATCAATGTCTGTACTGGCTACACTAAGCAGTTTTACTTCCCTGGCATCTTTCTTTTTCAGCATCTTAGCCATATTTTTCAGGCACCGATCCTTTCCTAAACCGCTGCCATAAGTCACAAAAGCCAAGGTTTTCCTTCCTACCAATCCGACACAATCCTTCATATAGGTACGCATAGCCGGCGCTGGTTCAAAGGCCCATACCGGACTTCCAAAACATACCAGGTCATATGGTGATACCACTATAAAGGTACTTTCTACTTTGGTTCGGATGCGGAAAAATGCTTTAAGGCACTTGCCAGTAAATGATTTCGACTCATTAGGGGCATGCAGCCAGCGTTCATCCACTGCCCAACCCTGGTTATGCAAGTGCTCCCCGATCAGATGCGCTAATTTTTTGGTATTCCCGGTCTCTGAATAATAGACGATCAATGCTTTCACCCCGTTAGACCTCCTAAATATAAATTTGCCATTTAATCATAGTTGATATTACTATCCTCTGC
>CAZFDO010000125.1:0-2192 GCA_964517965.1 uncultured Clostridia bacterium | reverse complement strand
GTTATAACTAATAAGGTCTAACGGGGTTCATGAAACCTCCATAATGGCGCCTTTGAGATATTTGGTTTCCGGCATGGCTAATAACACCGGGTGGTCCTTGGCCTGGCCGCGGAATTCCAACAAACGCAGAGTCCGCTTGGACCGCAAAGCGCTGTCTTTGAGTAAGTTAATAAAATCATATTCATCCAGGTAATGAGAACAGGAAGATGATATCAGTATGCCGCCCTTTTTTACCGCTTGCATTGCTAAGCCATTCAGCTTGCGGTATCCTTTGATCGCTGACGGCAGGTTTTTCCTGGTTTTGGTAAATGACGGCGGGTCAATATTAACAATATCAAATAGCGTATTCTTCAATACTGCCTCCGTAAGATAATCAAATACGTCAGCCGTGATAAATTCACAATTATTGAATCCATTCAGCCCGGCATTTTCCTGCGCTTCCTTAACCGCATCCTTTGAAGCATCCACTCCTATCACTTTGGAACATTCATATTTTGCGGCGGATATTGAAAAACCGCCGTTATAGCAGAAACAATCTAAAACCGTCTTTCCAGATACATAGTTTTTAAGCGCCTCCCGGTTATCCCGTTGGTCAAAAAAGAACCCGGTTTTTTGTCCGTTCACTATATCTACCTTATATTTCAAGCTGTTTTGTTCTATCACCAGATTATCCGGAGGTTCCGGGCCAACTAATGATTTTTTATATAACTCCATTCCTTCCAGCGTTCTTATCTCAATATCATTCCGGAGATAAATCCCGGCTGGCTTAAAGATCTCGGTCAAAGCCTGGCTGATCAATTCCAGCCGCTGCTCCATACCCAGGCTCAATACCTGCATAACTAAATAGTTTTCATACTTATCAATGACCAGCCCCGGCAGAAAATCGCTTTCCCCGTATACAACGCGGTAAGATCTTTCGGTAGGATACAGTCCCTGGCGTAAAAGGTAGGCCTGGCTGATACGCTTCTTAAAGAAATCGGCATCGATCTCTTCCCGTTCTTTGGTTAATATCCTGACCGCGATCAGGGAGTTCTTATTAACTAATCCCAGCCCTAAGAATGCATTCTGGCTGGACACAACCTCGGCGATATCCCCATTATTGATGTCTCCGGAATAATGCTCAATCTCATTGGAAAACACCCAAAGATGCCCGGCTAAGACCCTATTTTCTTCTTTTTTCTTCAGTATTATTTTAAAAGTCATAAACATTCCTTATCAATAATAAAACAAAAAACTTGCCAAGAACTACAAAATATGTTAAATAACATTAATTAGAAATATTCCCCTTAAAATGCTGGAGGGAATCAAAATCATGAAAAAAGTTATTTTCGGTTTTTTGTTCTTAGTTCTTTTCCTTGGCTGCAGTAAAAATGACACAGAAATAAGTAATGAATTTTCAATAATAAATAATGCATTAGCGGCAGTATCTGTAAATTTCCGAGGTAATACCTACAGACTAACTGTAGGAGAAAGCAAAACTATTCATGATATTCCGAATGGTAGTTTTGCTTATGAAACCGCCGCTGAATTACCAGCCGGAGTAGCAACATTAACAAAGGGAACGCACTTAAACGGCACATTGGTGTTTGCCGGTAAAACAAAATATACCCTTTATTTTATTGGCAGTCTAACTGGCATCGATCCAGCAATCACTTATGAAGTCAATGCCACTCTTTCTTCATCCGATCCCGAGGAAACTACCGCCCAGCTACTTAATCCTTAATGGTCTACGCTTTTTTACCATACTCAGCTTCTACTGTGGTGATTATCCCGCCACGGGGAGTGAATACGCCTTTTATTCCGGCCCATTTTGGCTTGCAGGCAGCTGTGAAATCCTGGAGGATTCTGTTCACAGCATTCTCGTGGGAAATACCCAAGTTGCGGTATCCTAAAATATAATACTTAAATGACTTCAGCTCTACGCACAGCTTATTGGGTATATATTGAATGGTAATGGTCGCAAAATCAGGCAAAGCCGTGTGCGGGCAAAGAGAAGTATATTCAGGTACGGAAATAGTAATTTTGTAATCCTTAAATAAATTCGGGAACACTTCCAGCTGCGGCAGTTTAGCCTCCAAACCACCCTTCGCTAATTTCGTTTTCTCTCTTAAATCCATATTTTCCCTCCAATACTTTTGGTATAGCCTCACTGTCACGCTGCGCCGTTCCGAAAAACGCGTCGTTTTCCCCGG
>CAZFDO010000124.1:0-5357 GCA_964517965.1 uncultured Clostridia bacterium | reverse complement strand
GACAAACCCGATCATGCCGCACATTGACACCAGCAAGGCGATGATCAGGGAAACCACGACAAAAAGCGTTTTCCGCAGGGTTTCCACCGGGATACCCAGTGATTGGGCTTTTTCTTCGCCCAGGGTTATTATATTCAAATACCTGCTGCCCAGGATGATACCAGAACAAAGCGCCATGACTACTATTCCCCCAACCCAGATCAAACTCTGGTCGGTCTGGCCGAGACTGCCCATGATCCAGAACATGATACTGTATAGTTCCTGGCGATGCAGCGACATGATCAGCATCACTAACCCGGATAAAAATGTATTGACGATCACTCCGGCCAACAGTAAAGTCTGCACCGGCATTTTCCCGTTAACCTTGGAAAGCTGGTACACGAGTATTAACGTTAACAGCGCGAAAACAAAAGCCAGAAAAGAAACGCTGTAAAAAGAGGCTCCCAGCCCCAGGATAATAGCGATAACCCCACCCAGCGCCGCTCCTGACGAAGTACCTAAGATATAAGGATCTGCCAGCGGGTTCCGTAACAAAGCCTGGAAAACAACGCCGCTGATACTTAACCCAAAGCCGGCAATGATGGCGAGTAGTATTCTCGGCAGCCGTAGTTTAAATAAGATCAGCCGCCCGATGGCATCTGTTGGCTCCAAAGGATTGATCTTCACCGCACCCCAATAGAGGGAACCATAACCTAACAGGAGCAATACTATGGTCAGGATGATGATCGTGAGTAACTGGTTTCTTTTCATAGTCTTGTTTATACCTACCTCTGAACTTTAATATTATATATTTTTTCTGCCAACTGCTCTAATCCATCGACCAACCGCGGGCCAGGACGCATTAACAGGTCAGGATTGACAGTATCTATCAGTTTATTGTTCTTTACAGCCTGCACCTGTTGCCAGGCCTTTTTGGCCGTGAAAAAAGCTTTAGCTTGCGGGCTGGTCAGGATAATACAGTCTGGGTCCTGTTTAATGACAAATTCTTCGCTGATGCGGCAATATGGACGGGGCAGGTTACCGGCTATATTTATCGCCCGCAGCATATTGATCATTTCATCCATAAAAGTGCGGCTGGAGGCAGTCATCAGCGGTTGCAAGGAGATCTCCACGAATATTTTAGGCGGCTTGGTCACCTTGGCAGTAATGGTTTGCATGAGCTTGCCGATCCGGCTTTTCATGGACTGATTGAGCAAAAAAGCATATGTTTCCGTGCCGGTCAGCTCACCGATCCTGGTAATGCTGTCAAAAAGTTCGTTGAAATTCTGCGGATCAATAACTTCTACGTTGAAACCTAGCTTTTTCAACCTTTTAACGGCTGGATCCTGTTCCAGTCCGGTAGCCAGGATAAGATCCGGTTTCAGGGAGGCGATTTTTTCAATATTCGGGTTGGAGAAATCACCCACCTTTTCTTTTTCTTGCGCTTGAGGCGGGTAATTGCAATAGGACGATACGCCCACTACTTTGTCTGCTAGATTAAGGGCATAGAGAATTTCCGTATTCGCCGGCGCCAGGGAAATGATCCGCTGCGGCAGCTCATTAGAGGCTAAAAATGAGGTTAAGGTTGAGGTTGAAATTATAAGCAAAAAAAGTAATCGTAATATTCTATTCATAATCTGTGTAATCCCTGTCCGCCTCCGGCGGGTCCCCTGGAAATCTGTGCTGCGCCCGCCAAAGCTTTAGTGGCGGGTAATCCTTTTAAAATAAAAATAACCCAACTACGCAAAAAGGAAGTTGAGTCTACCAGGTTTATGGTTTGACCTGCCCTTCCCACGAAGGATTAATATTTATCTCAAACAGGTATTCGGACTCTAACCGTTGCGGGGCAGCGTCTGAGTTTCACAGACTTCCCCTGTTTGGAATATATTTGTATTTTATTTATATCACGGAACAATAATGTTGTCAACAAATTTAAAGAATTGTTTTTATGCTCCCAGCCAATTCTTTGGCCTTCGTGGAACCGACAAATACTACCAGGGCTTTTTCAATGGAATCGCCGAGCTTCGGCAAATCCGGAATGGACAATGTATCTGGAGTGACCCCGATCTTTTCGCAATGTATCTTGACCGTCACGGAAGCCATTATCGCTCCCAGCAAGGGAGTCAGCACTATTTCAATTCTTTTCACCAGTTTATTTTCTGTCATAATTATACCGACTCGATTAGTTCTTTTTGATAAAAACCACCTAAGCCTATCAATAAATAGCTTAGATTTTGGAAAATATCCATAAAATTACCCGGACCATACATATTGTTCCAGCTTAAATAAGAATATAAAATATCAAAAGTGGTCATGCACAGGAACCCAATAGCTATATAACGCCAAGGGCGGGAGATGCGGGCTTTCCCGAACAAATTAGTAATATAGACCAGGATCATGGCCGGAATGATGACCAAGAGATCAGCGATGGGATAATAAAGATAAACAAATTTTGACAGGTTGCTGGTTTTCGCATCTTCCAGGATAGGCATGAAAAGTTGATTAGTCATGAGTAAGGTTATCAATACAAAAGTGCCTACCCCGAAAAAGTAATTCTTTTTCGGACCCAGGGAAAAACCGCTTTTCCTATAGCCCTGCACCAGCAGCGTTAAACCGACAAAGAAAGGCGCATAACCGACCAGCCAGAAGGCGTCAGCAATGGTCGGAAAGACCTCATTAACGTCTATATTTAGAATTATTTCCAGTACGGCATAGATGGATTCGGCGCAAAAGAATATAATAGTTCCGATCAGCAATAGGATCCAGGCCAGTTTCGTTCGGTCATATAGCTTGAAGCTCTTTACGGCAAAGATCATTCCTATTATCGCCATCAAAGCGCAGATTATCGGCAGCACGTCACTGACAATGGTCAAAGCTCTGCCTTCTGGCCTGACCCAAAAGTAAATGATATTAAACAAGATCAATGCAGCGGTGAAGATCCAGGCTTTGGTAGTTGTTTTCATAGACTCCTCATTATATATTCATTATCGTGATCTGGTGCGCGACTTTTTTAGCCCTTTCCATACCCAGAAATACCACCAAAGCTTGTTCAATTCGCGGGACCAGGTTTGGCAGGTCCATCGCCGAGAGTTTATCGATAGTGGTTCCTATCTTCTCGCATTGTACTTTCAGGGTTGCGGCAGTGAGTAATTCGCCGATCAAGGGGAGCAGATAAGACTCGACTTTAAGGGTAATATAGTTAGTAGTCATCTTAAAAACTCTCCATCAGGCCTTTTTGATAAAAAGCGCTTATGGCTATGAAAAGATATCCGCCATTCCACAACAGGTCCAGATAACTGCCGGTATTATACGCTCCCAGCCAGTTCAAATAGGAATAGAGAATATCACCTACGGAAAGCATCACAAACCCGATCACCAGGTATTTCCAAGGCTTGGATAGCAATCCTTTGCCTAGCTGCGAAGTGATCAGGACCATCACAAAAGCCAGCATCATAATGCCCAGGTCGACTATTGGATATATGAGGGTAAATAACTTCTCTATTGTGTTAATATTAGGATCGTATATAATGGGCAGGAAAAACCGGGCCATCAGCAGGATTTGAACTAAACTCATTAAGCAGATGACTAATACATACTTGCTCCAGTGGCCGATAATAAAACCGGTTCGGTGATAGCCTATGATAAACAGGATCAACCCAATGAAAATAGGTATAATTCCGCATAACCAGAAGGCATCTGCCAATGAAGGTATTGCCGGGGTTACGCCTGTTCCTAACTCTATAATCGCATACGCGCATTCACCCAGCCACCAGAACAGAAAACCAAAAGCCAGCATCAGCCAGGCTACTTTGGTCAAATCCCAGGTTTTGAGATAAAAAGTTACCCGGAATAAGGCTCCGACAGCAAACAAACCGCATACCACCGGCAGAATATCACTCACCATGAGTAGCGTAGCAGCGCCGCCAATAAAAAACCTGTAAAAAATAAAATTAACGGCCATAATGGATATAGCTACTATCCACATGGCCCGAGGTTCATTCATGATCTTATTTGTTTCGCCCATTATCTCACCATAAATCTGCTGGTTACTTTTCTTCTACCAAATGTTTATCTATATAATCAATGTGTTTTTGCTCATCGTTTGGCCTGATCATCAAAAATTTAATGCCGATACCGCCTTTACGCTTATACCATACTACTTTTCCCAGGGCCGAGATCAAGCCCTCTTTTTGCGGCAGGTCTATTTTAATATCCAGTAAAGTGTCCAGCTGCACTTTTTTGTGATGCAGGAGCTTAAGCCCTGAAGCACTGACATCCTTGGCCAGGGATACCACGCCGGTCCCATCCTTGTCATGTATCTTATAAACTACATCGACTAAGGTATTCAGCCGGGGATGGGCTCTTTTATCTTTGCGTTTTAGCCATCTTTTCAGCTTTACCGTCTTGAGCCATTTAAACATGACTGTCTCCTTCAGGTAGTGCCCTTTTTGTATTCCTGCATTTTTTCTAATAATTCATACGGGACTTCCATGTTTCCCATTAAGGCCTCGTTCTTGTCTATTTCCCCATGGCAATCACTGCCGCCCGTGATCAATAAATTGAATTCACTGGCATATTGACGGAAACGGTCCATATCAGACTTGCTATGACGACTGTGATATACCTCGATCCCCTTCAGCCCAAAACCAACCAGCATGGCGATCATGTCCCGGTTGATCTCAGAAAAATAAGGATGAGCCAGGGCCGCAATACCGTCAACATCAGTGATCATTTTTATGGCTTGCTCCGGCAGGAGCCTGGCTTTTGGTACGTAGGCTGGCTTGTTAAATCCGATATAGCGTTGAAAAGCTTCCTGGATATTATGAACATACCCTTCTTCTAAAAGTGCCTGGGCAAAATGCAGCCGGCCGATGGCATTATCATTGGTAGTTTCCAGCAATTTTGTCCCGTCGATAAATACATTCAAGTCCTTGAGCTTTTCCAGCATGGTCACGGCGCGTTCATGCCGTTTTTTACGGAAAAAACTCAACCGTTCCTGGAAAGAAGCGTCTTGATAATCGAGATAATAACCCAGGATATGCAGCTCCAGATCGCTGCGTCCAGGCATCTCTACGCTTAACTCCACGCCCGCTATTACTTCCAGCCCGAATTGCTGTGAATGTTCCTGCGCAATAGGGACGCCTTCAGTAGTATCGTGGTCAGTCAAGGCTATGGCCGACAATTTTCGCTTGGCGGCATATTCCACTATCCTCTGCGGGGTAAGAGTACCGTCGCTGAAGTTGGAATGTACATGTAGATCGATATATTTCACCCAGCTCTTCCTTTCCAAGTGTATTATTTTTTTAGTTATGTATTACACCCCTGCTCTTCTTGGCTTCCTGAAAAATCTTGGGAAGGGCTGGGTTCACCCCGCCCTT
>CAZFDO010000123.1:0-5419 GCA_964517965.1 uncultured Clostridia bacterium | reverse complement strand
TTATTAGTGATTATAACACAATCTAAGCTTTTTCTCAACCAATATGTATTAAATTTATTCCCCCGGCAGAAGGCCTCTTGATTTCAGCTGCCAGCAAACGATGCTCCGGCCGGGATAACTGGGGATCTTCCTGAACCAAGCTAAAACTCAATTCCCGGGCCCGGGATAGCAAGGCAAAATCACGCAGTAGATCGGCAACTTTAAATTCCGGCATCCCGTGCTGCCTGATGCCAAAAAATTCACCCGGTCCGCGGATCTTCAAATCCTCTTCAGCTATCTTAAAACCATCAGTGGTTTCCAGCATGGCCCTGACCCTGCTTTGTGCATCCTCAGTTTTGTCGTCGGCGTTTAACAGGCAATATGATTGGGCACTGCTCCGTCCAACCCGGCCGCGCAATTGATGCAGTGTGGCCAAGCCAAACCTTTCGGCATGCTCGATCAGGATCACGGTAGCATTAGCCACATCTATTCCCACTTCTACCACCGTGGTAGCCACCAGTATATCAATCTTTCTTTCTACAAATGATTTCATGATCTGTTCTTTATCTTTGACTTTTAAACGGCCATGCAACAGTCCGACCCGAAACTCAGGAAATATCTTATCCTGCAGGTCCTGGGCCATTTTTTTGGCGGCTTTCAGCGTAAACTTCGGTGATTCTTCGATCAAAGGATAGACTACAAAAGCCTGATGCCCATTGTTAATCTCGTCTTTAATTAAACTATAAGCTTCCATTTCCTTTACTTTTAATGTTTTAACCGGTTTTCTTCCGGGCGGCAATTCCCTGATCGTCGAAACATCCAGGTCTCCGTAAATGGTCAAGGCCAGGGAACGAGGGATGGGAGTAGCCGTCATTATCAAGACATCCGGATTAGGCCCCTTTTGCCGCAACAGGGCGCGCTGTCTCACCCCGAATTTATGCTGTTCATCAACTACGATCAACCCGAGTTTGCGGAATACCACCAGTTTTTCCAGCAAAGCATGAGTACCGATAGCTATTTGCGCCGTTCCGGCGGCCAGAGCTTCCCGGTTTTCCTTTAAGACTTTCTGATCCATACCACTGGTCAATAATACCGCTGCCAGGCCGAGCGGCTTTAGATACTGCTGCAAATATATAAAATGCTGCTCCGCCAGGATTTCAGTCGGAGCCATTAATACTGACTGATAACCATTTTCGGCGACTAACAGCATAGCGCACAGGCTCACGATAGTCTTACCGCTGCCTACATCTCCCTGCAGCAACCGGTTCATTATCCGCGGCGATCCCAGATCCTGGAAAATTTCGCTAATCACTTTCTTTTGGTCCGCAGTAAAATCAAAAGGTAATAGTTTTTTAAACGAGGCCAGCAAGGTCTTACGAATGGCGTAAGCCGTTCCTTTGGGTTGGTGTTGCTGCTGAAAATGCTTCAGTGCCAAGGCTGTCTCCAGTAAAAAAAACTCACCAAAAGCCAGGCGTTTCCTGGCCAGTTGCTGAGACGGAAAATCCGGCGGGAAATGCATCCATTCAACGGCTTCCCGGAAGTCCAGCAAAAACTCCTGCCGGCAGATGGCGGCGGGGAGATATTCCCGCAACTCCGCACTATAGGCATTTAAGGTACGACGGATCAAAGACCGCAAAAATCGCATATTCAACTTTTGAGTTACGCTATAAAGCGGTACAATGCGCCCGGTATGGATCAGATCTTCATGGTCACCGGACAGTATTTCATAGGTGAAATTACTGACTTCAAAAGCGTTTTTCTTATAGGTGGATTTAGCAAACTTTCCGCTGATTATAACCGTGGTTCCCTGAGGCAGGTAATTTTTTAAATATACCTGGTTAAAACATACCAGGACCACAGTGCCGGTACCATCGCTGACGGTAATTTTTAATAATTGCCGCCGCTGCCGGGTATAGATCACCTGATGGCTGAGAACAGTGGCTTGAATAGTGGTTGTTTCCTCAGGCTGTAGCTGGGCGATGAGTTTCAGGCGGCTGCGGTCGGCATAATCGCGGGGAAAATAGGTGAGCAGGTCATAAACAGTATGGATCCCCAGGTCTTGCAGGAGCTTAGCTCTTTGAGGACCCACTCCCTTGAGGTATTGCACATCTTTATTCAAATCCATAGTAGCTCTAATCTGTGTAATCTCTTTTTAAAATCTGTGTAATCACAGGTTCTCATTTTTTAGAAACCTGAAAATATTCTCTTGCCAAGGTTTAGTAAATATGCTATAAAATATAAACCGAATGTCATTTATGGTATTCGGGTTTTTTAATTAGCGTTATTCGTTATCAAAACTTTAAATGAGGTGAACAATGCTTATCAAGTGCACAATTTGCGGCAAACATGCTACTTCCGGCAACAAAATAAGCCATTCCCACAAGGCTAGTAAGCGACGCTTCCATGTCAATCTGCAGAAGATCCGTATTAAAGTGGCCGGCCAGACTGCCAAGAAATACGTTTGTACTCAATGTATCCGCAGCGAAGCAGTCCAGAAAGCGTAAACACGATGTAAACTGATTTTCACGGATTCAAACAGATAAAAATATCCGTGTGCATCCGGCTCCTTAATTCCCGCCAAAAGGCATGCTCAAAGAAACTACATATGTAGCGACCGAGTTTAATTGATCAGGGACTACCGAGTCCCTGATTTTATTTTTCTTCATGGCCATATCTATCATATATCCTTTATCCGCAAAACCTATCCCAAACGTATAGGTCACTTTATCCGCATCATTCCAGTTTTCTCCGCTCATACCTGCTCTTACAATGAACATTTCCAACAAATACTGTTCGACGCCAACATGCTTAGTGGTCAGGTCCTCATGTTCAGCATAATATACTTTCCTAATATCATACATAAACGTTATCTTCTGCGGCAGGCTCATGGCTACTCCGGTGTGCAGGGTAAGAGGCAACCGGCTCTTATCATAATCGCTCCAATACATATAGCCGAAGGCATTTATGGCACTGACCCCAAAAGAAAGATACGGGCTTGGTATAAACACGAGCCCCAGATCAAGGCTCCAGCCATTACCTGTATCCACATTAACCTTACTCACATCACTGGAGGCATCTTTGGTCCGCTGGGCGATAGATAAATTACTATTTAAATAATTCAGGCTCACCCCGGTAAAAACATTTTCCCGGTACATCCTGGCTGTGGTCAGCATTAATTCATTGATATTGACTTTTTTATTAATCCACTGTTCTACCCCATTTTCATTGGTATAGGTATCTGATGCTATTTTGGATAAAGGCCGGATGGACAATGCTCCGTTAGGCGAGGCAAAGCTCATATAAGCCAGTTTCCCACCCCGCAAAGGATCGCTATTAATCACATCATCCCATGTAGCTTTGCTCTCTCTCTGCAGATAGGAACAAATAGTAAAAGAATTTGTTCCCATTAAAGCTAAACCAGCCGGATTCCAATAGGGAGCCGAAGCATCACTGCCTAAGCCGGCAAAAGCCTCTCCCAGCCCTATCGCCCTGGCACCTACAGGCTGCCCATCAAAAGCATCATATTCCAGCGGCGCTTTCTCCGCCCAAACATTACTCGTAATTAGGATTAAAAATAATAACGTTACTATCCCTTTTTTTTCTTTAGACACTTCTTATCCTCCTAGTGAATTAATCTGCTAAATTCCCGCCTGTCCCCCCTGCTTTGATCCCGATTTATCGGGATCAAGGGGGGATAATATTTCTGTAATTTGCACCATCAACTTATTTTCTTTTTTCAGTTTCCGGTCATAATAATGAAGGCTGGCCAAAACCAGCAGCACGCTCCCTATCCCGACGATGACTCCCAGCTTTTCGCCGCCTAAGTACCGTCCCAGCAAGTATCCAAGGACTAAACCAAAAAGCGGAATAATATAAACAACAAATGCTGATTTAAGGATAACCGGTCCGGAGACAGCGACCTTAACCTGGTCATGCACCACAGCCCCCAGGCTGTTATTGGCCAGAATCTCCATTTTATCATGGCTACCAAGAGTGCAGACCCCGCAGTGAGCGCAGGCACTATGGCGATTCATTTCCACCAGAGCCTGCAATCCCTCTACTTTTATCACCTGTCCAATTTCTTCCAGCATTACTATTTACCCTCCAGTGAACTCCACCGTTACGCTATCTATCCCGGGCATAGCTTCAGCTTTTTGCTTGATCATGTCAGAAAAATAAGCAGCCAAAGGAGTTCCGGCATAACGGTAAGAAAGAATGATGGATATCTTGCCTTCCTCCACCCGGATATCCTTGACAATCCCTTCATCAACGATACTGACATTTAATTCCGGGTTAACAACCTCCCGTAACATGCCCCTGATATCATCCTGGGTTATCATAGCCACCTCCAAAAACTGTGTCAATGTGTCAGAGTGTCAAAGAGTCAGAGTTCTTGCTGTGACCCTGTTTTATTGACACTTACTTCACTTTATGTAGGATCTCCGGTATATGTTCTTCCAATCCCAGCGCCATCAGATGCACCCCGTCTACATGTGGTTTCATCTGGGAGATAAGCTCGCTGGCGATAGCAATCCCTTCATCGAGCGGACTGGCCGCCCGGCTCAAGCGTTCAATATAATCCTGGGATATGCTAATACCCAGTTTCTCCTTCATAAAAACAGCTACCTGGGCCGATTTTAGCAAAAACACCCCAATTAAGATCTTTGTTTTCATGCTCCTGGTCTTGGCGCTAAAGGTCTCCAGCAGTTTAAAATCAAATATCGGCTGGGTCTGGAAAAATTCTGCGCCGGCGGCTATTTTTTTCTCCATCATGGCCAGCTGCAGATCAAGAGGATCAGCCATCGGGTTCACTACCGCTCCCAGGCAAAACTGCGGCGCTCCATCCAGCTTTTTCCCGACCATATCCACTCCAGTTTCCAAGACCCGGGCTGTTCTCAGTAGCTGTATCGGATCCAGATCATACACCGGCTTAGCTTCTTTATGGTCACCCTGCTGCGGATGGTCACCGCTCAGAACCAAGACATTTTCAATGCCCAAAGCATTGGCACTCAGCAAATCTGATTCCAGGGCCAGACGGTTGCGGTCACGGCAAGTCATCTGCATGATCGGCTCACAACCTTGTTCTTTCAGCAAACGGCAGATCGCCAAAGAACCTAATCTCATCACTGCCCGTTGGTTGTCAGTAACATTAAAACCATCTATTTTCCCTTTAAGCATAGTAGCTTTTGCCAGTAAAGGCTGAATATTAGTCCCTTTAGGAGGAAATAATTCCGCTGTGATTATAAATTTCTTAGTTTTTAACACTTCTTTAAAGCTCATTTCATTTCCTATCCGCTATACGCTAAACGCTATAAGCTTGCTTTACCTGCTCTTGATCCTCTGAGGCTTGCCAATACTGGTATTACTTTTTACCTTGCGGTACTTTTTTATATTGGCCGGGTTCTTTTTTAACTTTTCATAGATCAGCACCCAAACACAG
>CAZFDO010000122.1:0-5554 GCA_964517965.1 uncultured Clostridia bacterium | reverse complement strand
GGCCATATTCGGCGTAACCGCGGCGCCGGCGCTTTCGGCAGAGATATTTTCCGTATCCACACCCCAACCAGAATCGTTCACTGGTTTCTTTTTAAAGAAAATATGCGAGGCGGAGCCGGCGTTATTATAATTGCTGCTATCGGCCCAGACCACATACACATTAGTATCGTCAGCCGCCAGGCACGGAGTGATACCGTTGCCAGTTGATTCTGTGGAGACTATTTCGGTAGCGGACCAGGTAGTCATTTTCTTCTTATAAGCTATCCGGTAAAAAGTACCAGTCGTGCCTGCATAGTCAGTATTATCCCGCCAGGCAACATGCACAATATTGTTTGCAACAACCATGGAAATAGTCGGAGCATCAGCCCATTGGCCTAACACAGTTTCCGTAGATATTAGTTCCGGGATTGAGATCCAAGTGCCGCCCAAATCTTTCTTTCTATAGAAGATATCGGCGCCGCCAGTGTCGATATTTTCATCATACCAAACAATATAAAGACTAGTATTATCAAGAGCTATAACCGGCTTTTTGGAATCATAGGAATCATGAGGATATATACTAGAATATCCGCTGGATACAAGCTCAGTAGAATAATCAGACCATAATTCGCCCTGGGTTTTTCTCTTATAGAAAATGTCCCGGTCAGCTCCGGCCGGACTATCCCAGGCGACATGGACAAACATGGAATCAACAGCGATCTGGGGGTTTTTGGCCTCCTCTGCGCTTTCTGTAGAAACCACTTCCGTAGCCAAGGGCCAGGTTCCGCTAATTGCTTTTCTCTTGTAAACTATTTTTGAGTTGTCGCCCCGGTTTTCGTAATGCGAGTCATCTTCCCAGGTTACATAGACATAGGTGCCGTCAACCGCGATCTTGGGATTGCGGGCATTGGCGTCCAATTGTTCGCTGGATACCAATTCTTTGTCGCTGTCTGCCCAGGAACCGGTCAGCAGGCCTTTCCTTTTATAATATATCCGGGTGTATCCATAGTCATCAGTCTGCTGCCAAACTGCGTAAGCATATGTGCCATCCACAGCAACACTGGGAGCGCCGACACTAGTAGTATTATCAGTCGTCACTGTTTCAGTCACAAAAGCCGATCCCATACTAAAATGGAAAATCATGAATAAACTGAATACCAGGCCAGAGATTATTTTTTTAGGCAATGTCATAGGTCCTTCCTATGGTTATTGGGTTATTTGGGCAATTTTCTCATTTAGCAGCATGACCGTTCCCTGGTCATTGATCACTTTAGCTCTGATCTTTTCACATTCATCATTGCTGGTTTGGTTCTTGGCATACCAGTCTGACCACCATTCTTTCTCGTATTGTTGTAAGATTTCACCGCTAACCGCTGCCTCTTGTTCTTTTTCCTGCGGGCCCAGGCTCAGGCCCTTTTCATACATGGCCGCCGGCCAGTACCGCTCCTGCGCCAGGGTGTATTCAATATATAATTTTTCTTCTCTCGGCAGTAATTTTATTTTGGGAGGTACTTTTTTCTGCATAGGGCCCCGCGCATATTTAGCAGGAGCGGTAGCTTTCTGTGGCGCGTCTTTTAGGGCCGCGGCGTTTTTTTTGATCCTTTTAGCGGTGTCGAATTCGTCTACTGCCCGCTGCTGCAAGCCCATTCCTTTATAGATCCTCGATAGTTCCAAATGAGGCTGGGGGTCGAAAGGATCCTGGTAACTTAACAATTGGTAATATTCCTGGCTATACTTGACTACATTAGATTCCTTATTCTTTATTAAAGCCAGTTGTTCCAGGGCATCTTTGAACTGGCCCCGTTTATAAAACCCTTTGGCTAATTCCAAGCGCAGAGCATCTTCATTTAAGGCCCCTGGGAAATCCGCAATAAGACGGTTAATGATATCATTTTGTTCTTTATATTGACCTAAGCGGGCATATATATCTACTAAAAGGACCAGGGCCTCTTTACGGTATTGGCTAGCAGGAAACAAGGCCAGTAATTTCTGCAAAGCTTTCGCGCCGGCAGCATCGTCCAGCAAAAAGCGGCGATAGATATACCCGGCTTTATACCAGCAGGCCGGGACATGTTCACTGCGGGGATAATTGTTCGCTACGAACTCGTATTCTTTGGCTGCCTCCAGATACTTTTTATTATTATAAAATGCTTCGGCTTTGGAAAAACAAAGCTGCGCCTGCCTGGACTGGTATTTTTGATAGGCTCTAAATCCGCCGACCAGGCCAATGAACAGTACAATAATAAGGATGCTGATACCAAGAGTGGTATAAAGTACTTTACCTTGCCGCATACTGAAACGCCTCCCGAAACTAATTAAATTCTTGTAATGTCACATTAACTGTTCCAGATCCAGGGAATACCAGGGTAAAATTGGCCGAGTCACCAAATGTAGTTGAAGATATAAGATTTTGATACGCTAGGGTGCCGCCCGTGCCGCTTTCTTTTTGCAGGCGCGAAAGCGCTACTTGCGCCCCGGCTTCGGCCAGATAAACAGCTTTGGTCTGCACTTTCACCTGGGTCGTTCTTTTTGATTCTGACCAGAGCCAGAACATCAGGCCTATAACTACTCCGGACACGAAAATAATTATTATCATTACGGAAACAATGGCCGCACCTTTTTGATTCTTTAATTTCTGCCAATTTTTTCTGGCCTGCATGATCTTCCCCCTTAAGGCAAATACGGCGACACTTTAGCCCGGCTGTTATATCTGCGCAAACCTGCGCTCGTGGTAACCCGAGGCTCATCATTTTCCAGATCTAAAGATATGTCAAATCGTCCTTGCTGGTTGATATTGGTGATAGTAAAAGTGCTGACATACTGGCACAAAGGATTAGGTTCAATAAGTTCCCAGTTGTTATTGTTAAAAATATCTCCAAGGCCAATCCATTGTTCCAGGTAAAGTTTTCCCCGTTTTTCTATACCTGTTGTCCCGGTGGCGGGCGCGTAACGGATCCGGCGTACCCGGTTTTGCGTTCCACCGGCATTTTGTACTATTTTTTGAAACACCGCGGTAGTAGCCCCGGTCAGAGCGTTCATTACAACGGTCCCCGTAGACACGGAAATATCATCAAAATAAACCGAAGTACCGTTAGCTAATTTTTGCAGAGTAAGTTGGTAAGGATTGCCGGCAACAGTAAGATTGACCGGAAAAGAATCATGCACCCACTGCCAGTTCTGCGCTGCGGCTGGATTAACAATTCGTGACACTCCATTAATTGTAACCTGTCCGTTATTAGCACCGTTAGTAGTTCTGGCCCAAAATGACACCCAATATAGTCCGTTTTGAAACACTGTGATATTTGAACTATTATAAATAATAGTAGATCCATCAGGAGAACTTGTTGGATTAAGGCAGATAGAATATAAGCCGCTGCGCGGACTGCCGCTGGAAGATATTTTTGCTACCTGACTGGACACTAAAACATCCCACCCAAAGGGATTGCCAGAGCCACTGGGGAATTCAAAGCCGCTGTTTATGCCTCCGTCAATACCTCCGCCGGCGGTAGAATCAAAGGGGCCTACCATGCCAATAGAGCTGGCGCGGGCGCCTTGCAATTCCTGGGTAATATAATGCATGGCGTTCCTGGATTCTTCCTGCAAGACTAACTGCGAAGTATTTTTCCAGTAGGCGGTACTGATATTTTTGATCAACCTGGAAAGACCGATATAGAGCACTGCTAATAATGTTATGACGATTAACAATTCAACCAGGGTTACGCCTTTATTATTCTGAGTAGTCATTATCAGGCCTTAATAGTTATTTATATTGGCAACAATGGTGATTATTTCTACAGGATTCCTGCCGGCAAAATTTGCGTCCAGCCTGTCCCAGGTAACCCTTACGATAATACGTTTAAAGTCTGTCCGCACTCCCGAGGCAGCTGCCGGGACACCTCCCGCGTTTAAGGCATCAACATATTCCACAATTACACTGCGGTAATAATTAATATTAGAACCGGCGACTTGAGTATCAGAGACATTATTATAATCATCAATATCGTCAAAAATAACACCTTCAATACCTAATGGTGGAGCAGTAGCATTAGTTACTGGCACAATAGCTTTACCAGGCACAGAGTTTTCATCCCATTTTGGCATATTCAATATTTCTTCCATCAAATCTTGCCCCAATTTCGTCGCTACTGTAGTACGATTGTAGAACATTACTTCCTTCATCGTGCGATTGAGCAAAACAAATAGAGGCAGAATAGCTATAGAAAAAATAGCTGCCGCTATGGTTAGTTCCACTAACGTTACCCCGGTATTAGTTAAAAATCGGCTACGTTTTCTAGGCATAGTTGCTTCCCTGACAAAACGATAATTAAACACTTCTCGCTTATATCAAAAATATCATATTAGATATATTTTGTCAATTCAATAAATACTAAATTATTGGCTTGCTGAATACTTTGTCCTGCCTATTGACTGGTTTTGCTTGACTTCTTATCTAAATAATGTTAGTTATTTGTTGCACCTAAGTATAGTGAGCTTAGCCTTTACTCTGGAGGAACTGTGAAAATATCAACTAAAGGATATACGCTGGTCGAACTGCTCATGGTTATCGGCATAATTTCAGTTATTGGAGCCTTAGCTTTTAATTTCTTCGCCGGTACATTTTTCAGGAATAATAAAATTAGATCAGCTCAAAGCCAGATGATGTCACTGCGAGTAGCCTTAAAATCGTACCTTTCCGATTCCAATACTAACATCTGGCCGGTACCTGACGGAAGTGCGCTAGGCATTGCCCCAAATGATAACACGCAATGGAACCGGGCTTTAGTTACCGGTGACGGCACGACTGGTTGGCATGGACCGTATGCTTTGGCTATCCCCAATGACCCCTGGGAACATCGTTATATCTATCGTAATTATTCCGGAACCGCGGCCGCTTCCTTAGCCAGATTTTCCGCTATTGTCTGCCAGGGGCCGTTAGGCAATAATGGAGCTGCTCCTCATTATGCCATTGCCGACCCTTATCTGATCGCCAATAAAGTGACTTATCCCCCTGATCGTCAAGGATTTAGCCTAATCCCGAATGGCAGCGACGACTATACTATTGTTCTCTGGATGGAATAGATCATCCAAAAAGATGAACTGCCAGCCAGGCAGAAATTAAGTCTCCAAATAATATTACCATTATAGCTGAAAACGCGATAAAAGGTCCAAATGGAATTGGATCTTTTCTTTTCTTTCTTCCTGATATTAATAATACCACTCCCGCTATGCCGCCAAATAAAAAGGATATTCCCAGCATCATCAGCGTGTTTTCCCACCCCAGGAACGTACCCAATCCAGCTGCCAGCTTAATATCTCCTCCACCCATACCGCCCCGGCTGATCCAGGCAATAAAATAGAGAATGCCACCGCCAACCAGGAGACCGACATAGCTAGCCACCAGCCGGTTCAGGGCCGGCGGGAAATAGAAGATGATCTGCAAATACAGTTCCTGATTAAAGAAACTAAATATAGTGCCTGCCACCATCAAACCATAACTTAACTCATCCGGTATAATCTGCTCTTGAAAATCAATAAAGGTAATAACCACCAGGGCCCAAAATACCAGGGCATACAT
>CAZFDO010000121.1:0-5674 GCA_964517965.1 uncultured Clostridia bacterium | reverse complement strand
TGAAAGAATGCCGCAAAATGGAAATACCGGTCGTGGGTGTAGTTGATTCTGATTGCGACCCGGACCAGATTGACCATATTATTCCAGCCAATGATGACGCTATCCGGGCAATTAAGTTATTGTCTTCAATCGTAGCTGATGCGGTAATGGAAGGAAAACAGCTGCGGGCAGACACCATCTCCCGGGCTAAGGCAGCTCAGGAGGAAGCAGATGCTGCCAAAAACGACGCTCAAGTATTGCCCAATGTAGCTGATCAGGTATAGTTTAGGAGGTTCAAGATAATGTCGATTAGTATGGAGATGGTGCAGAAATTGCGCCAGACTACCGGGGCCGGAGTATTAGAATGCAAAAAAGCCCTGGAAGAGTCCAAAGGCGTGATTGAAGAGGCTGTCAAGATCCTGCGCACCAAGGGCATTGCCCAGGCAGAGAAAAAAGCGGCTCGCACTACCTCCCAAGGACTGGTAACTTCTTATGTTCATTTAGGGGGCCAGCTAGGCGTTTTGGTAGAGGTAAATTGCGAGACTGATTTTGTGGCCCGAACTGAAGATTTTAAGAGCCTGGCCCATGATTTAGCCATGCAGATAGCGGCGGTTAATCCCTTATTTGTAAAGCGGCAGGATGTGCCTGCGGCAATACTGGATAAAGAGAAAGAAATCGCTAAAGCGCAAGCAATCGGCAAACCGGAGAAGGTCATGGAAAAAATAGTGGAAGGCAAACTGGAGAAATACTATGAACAGTTTTGCCTGTTGGACCAGCCTTTTATCAAAGATGACAAGATAAAAGTGTCTGATCACATGATGAATACCATTGCCAAGCTCGGTGAGAATATTACTGTACGGCGTTTCGCCAGGATCAAACTAGGCGAAGAATAAGGAGCCAGCATGAAAGGTCCGTTGTATAAGCGGGTATTGCTGAAGCTGAGCGGCGAGGTCTTGAGCGGTGACAAGAAATTTGGCATTGATTCAGGGATGGTTGATTTTGTTACTAGCCAGATCAAGGAGATCAGCTCGCTGGGAGTGCAAATTGCCGTGGTCATCGGGGGTGGAAACATTTTCCGAGGGATCACGGCAGATAAGCATGGTATTGACCGGGTAGCAGCTGATTATATGGGCATGCTGGCTACGGTCATCAATGCTTTGGCTTTACAAGATTATCTGGAACGGAAACATGAAGTTCATACCCGGGTACAAACAGCTATTGAAATGCAGAAGATAGCCGAGCCGTATATCCGGCGTAAGGCCATCCGGCATTTACAAAAGAAACGGGTAGTAATTTTTGCCGGCGGTACGGGCAATCCCTATTTTACCACCGATACCACGGCTGCTTTGCGGGCAGTGGAGATAGGGGCTGAAGTGGTGCTCAAAGCCACTAAGGTTGACGGGGTCTATGATGATGATCCGATGAAGAATCATCAAGCCAGGAAATTCAAAGAAATATCCTATATGGATGCGCTGAAAAAAGGACTTAAAGTGATGGATACCACTGCGCTTAGCTTATGCATGGATAATAAAATGCCGATCATTGTATTTGATATTTATCAGAAAAATAATATCAAAAAGGTAATTTTAGGAGAACGGGTAGGAACTATCATACGATAGTAGAAAGGAGTGGTGGCAGTGAATCTTAATACTGTTTTTGCGGAATTAATTGATAAAATGGGCAAGGCTTTGGATAAGCTTAAGGAAGAGTTTACGGCAATCCGCACGGGTAGAGCACACCCTTCATTACTCAATGATATCAAAGTAGAGTATTACGGCAACCTGGTACCTATTCAACAGGTAGCCGGCATTTCTGTCCCGGAAGCCAAAGTGTTAGAGATCAAACCCTGGGACAAAAGCGCTATGGCTGAGATCAAAAAGGCCATTTTAAAGTCAACGCTGGGTATTACCCCGCTCGATGACGGACAGATTATCCGGCTTGTTATGCCCACCCCGACTGAAGAAGGGCGCAAGGAACTGGTAAAGCGGGCGCATAAATTAGCCGAGGAAAAGAAGGTAGAAGTCCGGAATATTCGCCACCAATATAACAAAATTATTGAAAAGACAGAAAAAGATAAGGAAATTACGGAAGATCAGAAGTTCAAAAGCCTGGAACAGGTACAGAAAACCACTGATGATATGATCAAGAAGATTGACGAAGTTTTATTACATAAACAAAAAGAAATTATGGAAGTTTAAAATACGGCTATTGGCATATGGCGTATGGCATATAGCAATTCTATGATAGTATTTGCTATAAGCTATAAGCTAAATGCCATAAGCGAATTTGGAGGATTGAATAATGGCGTATAAAATTAGTGATGCTTGTATAGCTTGCGGAGCGTGTGTGGATACTTGCCCGGTTTCGGCGATTATTGAAGACGGGGATAAATATACAATATTGGCTGATAAATGCACTGATTGCGGAGCTTGTGCCGGCAGCTGCCCGGTAGAAGCTATCAGTCAGGGATAAGATGTCCAAGGTAAAAATCACGGAATTAGAACAGCAGATAGACCCGTCAAAAATGCCCAGCCATGTAGCTATAATTATGGATGGTAACGGGCGTTGGGCTAAAAGCAAGCATTTGCCCAGGATCTCCGGTCATGGTATGGGAGCTAAAAGGGTTTCAGAGATAGTTACCGCTGCCTCAGACCTGGGGATTAAAGCTTTAAGCCTGTATGCCTTTTCCACGGAAAACTGGTCCCGCCCGCAAAAAGAGGTTTCCTTTCTGATGTCCCTGCTCGTAAAGTACTTAAAAAAAGAGCTAAAAAATCTGATCCGTAAAAATGTTAAACTGGTGATCTCCGGGCATCTTGAAGAACTTCCTCCGGAAGCGCAAAAAGTAATAAACCAGACCATGGAGAGTTCAAAACACCATCAGGGAATGGTTTTTAATCTGTGTCTGAATTATGGCGGCCGGCGGGAGATTGCCGATTCCTGCCAATTATTAGTAAAACAGGTAATTGCCGGCCAGCTGGCAATTACCGAAATTAACGAAAAATTATTAAGCCAGTATTTATATCATCCTGAGATCGGGGATATCGATCTTATGATCAGGACCAGCGGAGAAGAAAGGATCAGCAATTTCCTGCTCTGGCAGTTAGCTTATAGTGAATTATACTTTACTCCTGTAATGTGGCCTGATTTCACCAAAATAGATCTCGTAAAAGCAATTCTGAATTATCAGAAGAGGGAGAGGCGTTTTGGAGGAATTTAATAAAAGATTACTTTCCAGTATTATCGGTATTCCGCTCGTCCTTACGGTTGTCTACCTGGGTGGGCCGGCCTATCTGCTTTTTGTTGAAATAATCATAGTGGCAGGATTGGCTGAGTTCTTAAACATCGTTAATATTACTCAGCGTGGCGTTAAGCTGGTTTGTTTCCTGGCCGCAGTATCGTTAAGCCTGCTCATCTATCTGAATAACGGACAGAACCAAGCCTTTCATCATAATCCCGCCGACCTGCTGATCACTATTTTCCTTATCCTTATAGCCCTTAGCTCTGTTTTCTATCGGCACTCTGCCGTAAAGTGGCAACAAGTTGCCTTGGCTTTTATGGGGGTGTTTTATGTGGGTTGGACTTTAAGCTATTTATTACTGCTCAGGGAAGAATTTCCTTTGGGCCGGGAATATACCTACCTGCTGTTCTTTACTATCTGGGCAGTTGATATAGGCGCCTATGTTCTGGGAAAACAATTCGGTAAACATAAGCTGGCACCGGCGATCAGCCCTCATAAATCATGGGAAGGAGCCTTAAGCGGCGTCGCCGCCGGTTTGATTATTGGCAGCCTGGTAAAAATATTTATGCTGCCGCAAAAATCCTGGGGTCCCTGCCTTGCCTTGATTTTGGCAATTACGATAATTGCCCAGTTGAGTGACCTGGCCGAATCTGCCTTTAAAAGAAATTTTACGGTTAAAGACAGTAGTGGATTAATCCCTGGCCATGGGGGGGTCCTTGATCGTTTCGATGGTTTTCTTTTAACCAGCCCGCTCGTTTATTATCTCATTAAATCGATATTATCATGAAAAAAATAGTTATTCTGGGTTCGACAGGTTCAATAGGCGTCAGTACGCTGGAAGTTGTCGATATCTGTAAAGACCGGTTCCGGGTCATTGGGTTAACCGGCCATACCAAGATCAGCTTATTAGAAGAGCAGATCAGACGTTACCACCCTGAAGTAGTGGTGGTCGCTAATACTGCTGATGCTGACAGGCTAAGAAAAAAATATCGGCATAAAATAAAAATTCTATCCGGCCCTGATGCTTTAATAACTGCGGCCACCTGGCCGGGGACCGATATTGTAGTTTCTTCATTAGTGGGGGCTCTGGGCCTGGAGCCGACGGTGGCAGCTATTGAAAAAGGAAGCGACATTGCCTTGGCGAACAAGGAAGTCCTGGTCATGGCTGGCGCTATAGTAATGGCCAAGGCCCGCGCGCATAAAGTAAAAATACTGCCGGTTGACAGTGAGCATTCGGCTCTCTGGCAGTGCCTGAAAAATGAGCCAGCCAAGAATGTTTCACGCTTGATCCTGACTGCTTCAGGGGGGCCGTTTTGGCAGCTCAGCCAGCATGAATTATTCTTCGTTGATGTTACTCGGACTTTAGCGCATCCTACCTGGAATATGGGCCAAAAAGTGACTGTAGATTCAGCTACTTTGATGAATAAGGGCTTTGAAGTTATCGAAGCTCATCATCTTTTCGGCATAGAGCTTTCGAAAATACAGATAGTCATTCATCCGGAAAGTATTGTCCATTCCATGGTTGAATTCACTGACGGGTCAGTCATCGCCCAGTTGGCTGTTCCGGATATGAAATTACCTATCCAATATGCCCTGTGTCAACCTGAACGGCCGGCCAATGGTCTGCCCAAGCTGGATTTGTCCAGGATAGCAAAATTAACTTTTACCAAGCCTGATTTTTCCAGGTTCCCGTGCCTTAAATATGCTTTCCAGGCAGCCAAAATTGGCGGGACTATGCCCGCGGTAATGAGCGCAGCCGATGAAATAGCGGTGCAAAGCTTCCTGGACAATAAAATTGGTTTTATCCAGATCAGCAAGGTTATTGATAACGTGATGAAAAAGCACGAAGCAATTCCCAGCCCTGCCCTGAGCAAAATAATTAAAGCTGCTGACTGGGCCCGGGCCGAAGCTAAAAAATACATTAAACGGTTAGGATAAGGGATGTTAGTCACTCTGATCATTGTCTTTGCTTTCAGTTTACTGGTCATCTTTCATGAGTTTGGCCATTATATTATTGCCAAATTGCTAAAAGTAAAAGTTGAAAAATTTGCCGTTGGCTTTGGCCCGGAATGGTTTGGCTTTAAAGGTAAAGAGACCCATTATAGCGTGAACATTTTCCCCCTGGGTGGATATATACGCATGTTGGGTGATGAAGCGGGTGATCCCAATGCTGAATCACCACGGAGTTATCTGGCTCAGAAGTGGTATAAGAGGGCCTCTATCGTGGCCTTTGGCCCGATTATGAATTTTGTCCTGGCCATTATTCTTTTTACGATTATTTTCATGGTTGGGGTTTGGGTGCCTGATACCATGACTCCCCGTATCGGATATGTCTATGAAAATACGCCTGCTTTTAAGGCCGGGCTTAAAGAAGGGGATATTGTTGCCAAAGTAAATAACCAGGATATTAAGGATTGGGATGCCCTAACTAAGCTGGTCCAGCCAAATTACGGCAAA
>CAZFDO010000120.1:1003-5676 GCA_964517965.1 uncultured Clostridia bacterium | reverse complement strand
CTTTTAATCTTTAAATCCTTTAAAACCTGTGCACTTTTAATTCTTAGTTGACACCCTTAAAAATTTCCTTGACAAATAAAGCAAAAATAGGTATTATAGCGTCCAAACTCTGTTTTTCAGGCTGTCTCGTAATTTTGCCAAAGGAGGTTCATCGGGATGAATAAAGTTATTCTGATCGAGAAAGTAGCCACTGCCGCTAAAATTAATAAAGCTGCTGCTGGCCGCGCCGTCTTAGCTATCATCAAAGAGATTACCCAGACGTTAAAGCAAAACGGCAAAGTAGCCATAGCTGGTTTAGGGGCTTTTAAGGTAAAGACGCGTAAAGCGCGTACCGGGCGTAATCCGAAAACCGGGGCCAGTGTTCAGATCCCGGCTAGGAAAGTGCCTGTTTTCAAAGCCAGCACGACTCTTAAGAACGCAGTTAGGTAATTCCTGTAACTAAACAGATAAATAGGTTTTTCATATTTACTGTAAAGGGTAGGGAGCGGGTCTTCCTACCCTTATTACACTGAGGTTTTATGACGGAAGAGTTTGATATAGTAGTGATCGGCGCAGGTCCAGGCGGTTATACCGCTGCTATCAGAGCCAGCCAGTTAGGAGCTAGCGTTGCGCTGGTGGAAAAAGGATTATGGGGCGGAGTGTGTTTGAATTGGGGTTGTATACCCACTAAGACACTCATTGATAATTTGAAAACCATGAAAAAAGCCAAAGAACTGCTGGCTTTGGAAACTGAGCCACCGGTATCCCTGGAAAAACTTTTTCAACAGAAAGACGCGGTTATAGGCAGCCTGCGCAAAGGACTGGAAACTCTGTTCAAGACGCATAAGATCACCCTGATAACCGGAACCGCCAGGCTGGCTGGCGCTAAAACTATAGAAGTACAAGATAGTAATAGCCAGGATAAACGCCTGATAGAAGCAAAGAATATTATTATCGCTACCGGCAGCAGGCCGGTTGAATTGATAGATTTAAAGGCCGACGGCCGGCAGATAATCAACACCGACCAGATTTTTGACCTTTCCCAGGTCCCAAAGCAGGTGCTGATAGTCGGCGGCGGCGCGATCGGCTGTGAATTTGCCCAGATCTTCCACGATTTGGGGGCGCAGGTCCACCTGGTGGAATTGACCGCCCAGATCTTGCCGGAAGCAGATGAAGAAGTAGTCAAGTTGCTGGCTGTGGGAATGATTCGCAGCGGCATCAATATTTATACCGGCGTAGCGGTTGAAAAAGCCACCAAAACTAAAGACGGCATAACTGTTACTCTTAGCAATAAAGAAGTGATCACAGTTGATCTGGTAGTCACTGCCGTGGGACGGAAAGCCAATATTGAAGGCTTGGGCCTGGAAGAAGCGGGGGTTACTGTTGACCAGGGCCGGATCAAAGTGAATAACCAGCTGGAAACAACAGCTCAAGGTATTTATGCTATCGGCGATTGCGTGAGCGGCCCGATGTTAGCCCATAAAGCAGCGTATGATGCAGTGCTTGCCGCAAAAAATATTGCCGGCAAGGAAAAGCAGGAAATTGATTATACAGCTATCCCTAAGTGTATTTTCACTGCCCCGGAGATCGGGATGGTCGGGTTACGGGAACAGGAAGCAAAAGCTGTGGGGAATGTAAAAATCGGCAAATTCCCTTTCGCGGCCAGCGGCAAAGCCCAGGCTGTAAGGGATACCCGTGGTTTTGTAAAAGTTATCGCTCAAGCTGAAACCGGCAAGATAATTGGCGGCCATATTATCGGGCCGCAGGCGACTGAACTGATCAGCCAGATAACTTTGGCTATGACGCAGTCTATGACCGTACAGCAGTTTTCCAAAGTGGTATTGGCCCATCCGACGCTGAGCGAAGCGGTGAAAGAAGCCATGGAAGATGTGGATGGCCAGGCCATCAGTATTAGTAAAAAGAGGTTCACCCCGCCCTTCCAAGTATAGAAGAAGAGCCGGGAAGATATTAATCCACAATTTATAATATTAGATAATATTGTTAAGTGTGCAAGGAAGGGCGGGGCAAGATGACAGATAAAAAAGAAATCAGGGGATTGGTAAAACTAGCTGCTTGGATGTTTTATAGCTGGGGTGTTTTAGTGACATTCTTTGGCTTTTTACGGCTCTTGAACATAAACAAGCCGGATAGTGAATTTGTCACCGTTGAAAATTGGCTGCGCTTCAGCGTATTCCAAATTACCTATGGGATGGTCTGTGTCGGCGTGGGATACCTGCTTTTCCTGTTTATTAAGAAAAAATTGTCATGAACGTAGCTTATAAAAACAAAATAGACCTGGGTAAGATCCAGGGTTTGAACGCCCTTTTAAAAAAAAACCGTCTTAATACAGTGTGTGTCAGCGCGCGGTGCCCGAATAAGAGTGAGTGTTTCGGAAAAAAAACCGCCACATTTTTAATTTTGGGTGATATTTGTACTCGCGGGTGCCTTTTTTGCAGCGTTAAGCAGAAGGACACTCCTTGTATCCTGGATCCGAATGAGCCGGAACGGATAGCCGGATTTGTCCATGAATTGGGACTGGAGCATGTGGTTATTACTTCAGTCACCCGCGACGATCTCCCTGATGGCGGAGCCAGCCAATTCGCCCGGACGATCCAGTCAGTGCGTGCGGTCAATCCTGGCGCGGTCATAGAGGTCTTGACCCCGGATTTCCAGCTAAATTATCAAGCTCTGGCGGTCGTGCTGGAAGCACAACCGGATATCTTTAACCATAATATGGAGACTATCCCGCGGTTATATGCAGCAGTCAGGCCGGAAGCGAATTACCAGAGAAGCCTGAAAGTTTTGGAATATAGCAAGCAGAAGAATGATCAGCTAATCACTAAGACCGGGCTTATGCTGGGCTTGGGTGAAGACCGGAAAGAAGTCGCAGAAACATTGCAGGATTTGAGAAAAGTAAACTGTGACGTACTGGTGCTGGGGCAATATTTCCAGCCGACCAAACGCAACATTCCTGTTGCCCGGTATGTGAGCCGGGAAGAATTCAAGGAATATGAACAGATTGCGCAGGATATGGGATTCCTTTCAGTGGCGTCAAGCCCGTCTATGCGGAGCTCATATCTGGCAAAAGAATTGTATCAACAGCTAAAAGTTCAAAAATTAATAGTTTAAAGTTTTTAACTAGCAACTAGAGACTAGCGACTGGAGACTGATTTTATGGTTGAATGTTCAGAAAAGTTAAAAAGATTGCCGCCATACGTTTTTGCGGTAATGAAGAATTTGATCAAGGATGCCTATAGCAAAAAGCTGGATGTCATTGACCTGAGCATGGGAAATCCCGATCTGCCGACACCGAAACATGTGGTCGACCGGCTCGTGGATACCGTGACCAATCATCCCAATACTCACCGTTATCCGCAGGCGAAAGGCATGCCGAAATTTCGGCAGGCAGTTTGCCAGTTTTATAAGAACAGGTTTGATATCACTTTGGATCCGGAAACTGAAGCTCTGGCTCTCGTTGGATCAAAAGAAGGCGTCGGTCATTTGGCCGCGGCAGTACTTGATGCCGGGGATATTGCTCTGGTGCCGGGACCTTCTTACCCGGTGCATTATAATGGCGTGATCCTGGCGGGCGGACAGGTGCATTTAATGCCCTTATTAGAAGAGAATCAATACCTGCCAGACCTGACTAAAATACCGGAAGATATTGCCCGTAAGGCAAAGTTGATGTATATCAATTATCCTAATAATCCTACAGCTGCGGTGGTGGAAGATCTTAAATTTTACGAAGAAATCGTGGCTTTTGCTAAAAAATACGATATCATCATCGCTAGTGATCTGGCCTATTCAGAGATTTGTTTTGACGGATACCGGGCGCCGAGTTTTCTGCAGGTGCCGGGAGCGATGGATATAGGAGTCGAATTCGGCTCTTGTTCCAAGACCTATAACATGGCTGGCTGGCGTATCGGATTTGCGGTAGGCAATGCCAAAATAATTGGCTATCTGGAAAAATTTAAGAGTTATATGGATTACGGTGTTTTCACCGCGGTGCAGCTGGCTGGAGCGGCTGCTCTGACCGGCCCGCAGGATTGCGTCACTGATATGTGCAAAATTTATCAGCAACGCCGGGATATTATGGTGGAAGGTTTGAATAAGCTGGGTTGGAAAGTAAGCAAGCCTAAATCAACCATGTATCTCTGGGCTCCGATACCGGAGAAGTATAAGCAAATGAAATCACTGGAATTCTGTGAGTTTCTGCTCAAGGAAACAGGGATCGCCGTTGCTCCGGGTAATGGTTTTGGCGAGAACGGCGAGGGCTATGTGCGTATCGCTTTAGTGACCCATGATAACCGGTTCCATGACGCTTTGTTGCGGCTAAAAAAGTTTTTGAAATAAATTTGAGGTGAAGCATGATTAAGATAGGTTTGATCGGCTGCGGGATCGTTGGGCAGGGTGTTTTAAAGATAATGGAAAAACATCAGGAGTCCATCGAAAGAAGAGTCGGAACTGCGGTCCGTATAGCTAAAATATGTGATATTAATCCGCGGGTGGCTAATAAAGTACCGGCGCAGTACCGGGATGTTTTTTGCAAAGATCCTGAGGAAATCCTCCTGGATCCCGAGATTGACCTGGTCGTAGAGCTGGTCGGCGGAATTGATTTCTCCAAGAAGATCATCCTGCAGGCTTTTCAGCAGGGTAAGCATGTTGTTACCGCGAATAAAGCGCTCTTATCCCAA
>CAZFDO010000120.1:0-993 GCA_964517965.1 uncultured Clostridia bacterium | reverse complement strand
TTCTGGGATGAGATCTTTATCAGTGCCCGGAAATACGGAGTACTGATCTATTTTGAAGCGAGTGTCGGCGGCGGTATCCCGGTGGTGCAGTCTTTGAATGAAGGCTTGGCCGCCAATAAGATCGAATCTATCCTGGGCATTCTGAATGGCACCACTAATTTTATTCTGACCAAAATGAGTGAGGATAAAATGGATTTCGACGAAGCTTTGCGCCAGGCCCGCAAGCTTGGATTTGCGGAGCGGAATCCAGCTCTGGATATCAAAGGTATTGATTCACAGCATAAGATCTCTATCCTGGCTTCCCTGGCTTTTGGAACCTGGGTAAGGCCCGAGGATATTTACTGCCAGGGAATAGAAAAAATATCACTGCAGGATATCATCTATGCGGATGAGGAATTCGGATACGCTGTTAAGCTGTTGGCCATTGCCAAAGATGATCACGGGGCTATTCAGATCCGTGTCCATCCGACCTTGATCTCCAAGGAACACCTGTTAACTTCGGTTGATGACCAGTATAATGCCATTTACATCAGGGGCGACGCTTCAGGCGATACCATGTATTATGGCCAGGGGGCCGGACAAATGCCTGCTGCCAGCGCGGTAGTGAGTGATATTATTGAGCTGTCACGCAATATTTATTACAAGACTGCCGGGACCATGCCGTATGTGCATTACAATCCGGAAAAAAAATTAAGGATAAAAAATATTGCCGAGTTGGAAACCAAGTATTATATGCACTTTACGACTAAAGATAAACCAGGCGTGTTGTCTAAGATCTCCGGGATCCTGGGCCAGCACAAAGTCAGTATCGAATCATGCTTCCAAAAGGGCTATAAACGGCGTAACCGGATGCCGATCATCATGATCACCCATAAAGCCCTGGAAAAGAATGTGATGAAAGCGCTGGCTGAAATTGACCGGCTGCCCATAGTGCAGTCTAAGACTGTGTATATTCGGATAGAGGAGTAGTAAAGAGATGATTTACAAAGGTTT
>CAZFDO010000119.1:0-5690 GCA_964517965.1 uncultured Clostridia bacterium | reverse complement strand
GAGCTTAAACTGCTCCAGCTTGGCTTCAATATCGCTGATAAAGCCACTGACCGTCACCTGTTTGGCTTCCTGGTTAAAAATCTTTTTAAGCCATTTCATGTATAAGTTATCCTTCGGAAACTTATTGATTACAAGACGTCCTGACTTATCAGGGCGTCTCTAAAGTCGGCCGGCAGTTCCGCCTGGAAGCGAATATGTTTCTTAGTCACCGGATGAATAAAAGCGAGGGTCTCAGCATGCAACATCTGCCGTTTTATTTTTCCCTGATCCGGGTTCCGGCCATATTTCCAGTCACCTACTATAGGATGGCCGATGAAAGCCAGATGTACTCGTATTTGGTGAGTTCGGCCGGTCTTGGGAAATAACCTGAGCAAGGCCATAGACGGGTACTGCTTTACTACTTCATACTCAGTCACTGCCGCGCGCCCTTTTATCCCGGATACCTTCATCTTGGTCCGGTCAGTCTGGCCGCGGCTGATCCGGGCATTGATCATCCCTGTACGACTGGGCATGCGTCCCTGGACTAAAGCCAGATATGTCTTTTTTACCTGGCTCTTGGTAAACTGCTCTGAAATACTCCGATGAGCGACATCATTCTTGGCTACTACCATCACCCCGCTGGTATCCTTATCCAGCCGGTGAACAATACCCGGGCGGATACAGCCGCCAATTTGAGAAAGGTCGTGGCAATGCTGCAAAAGAGCGTTAACTAAAGTGCCGGTTACTATTTTACCCACAGGATGAACCATCATCCCGGCAGGCTTATTCAGCACGATCAGACTGGGGTCTTCATATAAAACATTTAAAGGTATATTTTCGGCAGCCAGCGCTAATTTTTTCGGCGCGGTTACGACTACCTGGAAAACTTCTCCCAGACTGGTTTTATATCCGGTCTTAGTAATAATTTTTTTGGTTGGCAATAACCGGCAGACACCCTGGTCACGGATCAGTTTCTGCGCCGTAGCCCTGGTCTGGGAAAGCTTTTCTGCCAGCAATACATCCAGCCTGATACTTTGATCAGCGATAATTTCTATGGCCTGTTCCTTTGTTGTTTCCATTTTATAATATAGAGAGTCTGGGCCGATACCAAGATAGCAATACTGATCAACTGATACAAGGTGAACCCGGACCACACTATTGGATTATCACCGCGGTAAAATTCAATCACAAACCGGATCGCCGCATACAGGATAAAATATAACAGAAAAACCTGTCCTTTAAATTCCTGCTTCTTGCCTACATTGAGTAAAATAAGAAAAATTATAAAATCTGCCAGGGCTTCGTATATCTGCGTAGGATGCAGGGCAATGCCGGTCGGAGCCAGCGCTTGGGGATTTTCAAAGTGCACTGCCCAGGAAGCAGTACAGACTTTACCGTAACAACAACCGGCAAAAAAACAGCCGATCCGGCCAATAGCCTGGCCCAGGGATATGAATGGAGCCATCAGGTCACCCATATGCCAGACGGATAGCTTTTTGCGCTTCACATAAAAAATGCCGCCTAGAACGCCGCCAGTTAAGCCACCAAAGTAGCTAAGCCCGCCTTCCCATATTTTCACCATCCGCCAAGGATCCATGCGGTAATATGATAAGTTGGCTACTATTTCCAGCACTCTGGCGCCAATCAAGGCTGACAATAACACCCAGAAGCTCAGGTCATAAACCAAATCCCTTTCAACTTTGAAATCCTGCGCCCTGTTGCCGGCCAATATTATAGCTGCCAGGAATCCTAATGCTACTAATAGTCCGTAGGTATGAATGACGAAAGGTCCAAGTTTCAACAAAATCGGATACATTTTAGGTATGCTCCTCTTTCTTAGCTAATTCCGGCAGCTTTTCTTTCCTGAAAAATAAACGGATCAGCAATAAAACCATGCCTACACTGATAGCGGAATCAGCGATATTAAATACCGGCCAGACCTGCAGATCAACAAAATCTACAACATAGCCTAATCTCATGCGATCGATCAGATTACTGATCGCCCCACCCAGAACGATTGAAAAAACGACTTGCACAAAGGTGTCCTTTTTCTCTTCTTTGAGCATAAAATAAATGATGAACAGGATGACTATAATGGAAACTACGATAAAAAAATTGGTCCGGCCGCGTAAGATACCGAAAGCGCCGCCGGTGTTTTGCACATAAGTAAAATGAAAGATCCGATGAATGATCGGAATACTCTGCCCGACGATCATATCCTGCTGGACAATAAGTTTTGTATACTGATCAGCCAATAGTACCAATAAAAAGATAATCAACAATATCATTCGACATGCTCCTTTTCTACTACTGACAGGCAACGATCGCAAATTTCAGGATGTTCCTTGTTCTGTCCTACCGCTTTGCTATAATTCCAGCAGCGGGTGCATTTGACGCCTTCTGCTTTGGTTACGATAACCTGCAAACCGGCTATTTCAGTAGAAGCAAATAGCTTATCTCCGGTTAATGGGTCAACCGGCAATGCAGTCTGGGAAACTATCAAAATTGAGGACCAGGATTGGGCAAAGCTCTTTAATATCCCAGCCAGTTCATGATTGGCCGGCAAAAATATCTGTACTTTCGCTGCTAAAGAGCTATTGATGATCTTATCACGCCTGGCTATTTCCAGAGCCTTGGAAATCTCGCCGCGCAATAATAGTACTTTATCCCATTCTGTTACGAGGGTAATGTTTAGAAATTCTTTTTTAACTGCCGGGAATTTAGCCAAAAACACACTTTTTTCTTTGTTCTTTCCCGGAATATAGCGCCAGATCTCTTCCGCGGTAAAAGAAAGGATCGGAGCTACCAACCTGGCCAAAGTACTAAGTATTTCATACAGCACTGTCTGGGCCGACCTTCTGGATAGCCCGTCATGTTTAAAAGTATAGAGCCGGTCTTTAAGCACATCCAGGTAAAAAGAGCTCATAGCCACGACGCAGAAATTATAGATCTTATAATATACCTGGTGGAACTGGTAGGCTTCGTAGGAACGGGTAACCTCGGTCACCAGCTCCTGTAATTTATGCAGCGCCCATTTATCAATATCCTGCAGCTGCGCATAAGGGACAGCGTCTTTGACTGCTTCAAAATCATAGGTATTACCAAGTAAATACCTGATCGTATTCCTGATCTTGCGGTAGGCTTCGGTTAAGCGTTTGATAATATCCGGCGATAGGCGCGCATCTTCAGTGTAATCTTCACTGGATACCCAAAGACGGATAATATCAGCACCCTGTTGGGAATAAATATCCTGGGGACTGATAACGTTGCCCATGGATTTGCTCATTTTCTTGCCTTCGCCGTCTACCGTGAACCCATGGGTCACTACTGTCTTATAAGGAGCTTGTCCGGTGGCAGCCACAGAGGTAATGAGTGAGGTCTGGAACCAGCCCCGGTGCTGGTCACTGCCCTCTAAATACATATCGCTGGGCCAGGTGACCCCAGGGAAAATTTCCGGATGCTTTAAAACTGCCGTGTGGCTTATGCCGGAATCAAACCAGACATCAAGAATATCAGTTTCCTTGCGGAAATTACGGTGACCGCATTTCGGGCAGGCAATATTGGCCGGCAGTATTTCTTCTGCTGGTTTAGTGTACCAGCTGTCACTGCCTTCACTGCGTACCATATCTTCCACTGCCTGTATCGCTGCCACATTCATTATCTCAACATTGCATTCTTTACAGTAAAAAATCGGTATAGGCATGCCCCAGTAGCGTTGACGGGAAAGGCACCAATCCGGCCGCTGTTCTACCATGCTGGAAATACGGTTCTCGCTAAGAGCAGGTACCCACGTTACTTTCTTTATATTCTCCAATAGTTCTTTTCTTAAACCATGCCGGTCCACTCCAAGGAACCACTGTTCTGTGGCCCGGAAGATCACTGGCCTCTTACAGCGCCAGCAATGCGGATAAGAATGGGAAATTACTTCAGTATGAACAAGCAATCCCTTGCTCTCCAGTAATTTTATAATAGGCTCATTGGCTTTAAAAACGAATTGCCCGGCAAAATCTTTTACCTCACTCGTAAACTTACCCTGGTCATTGACCGGGGCAATGACCGGCAGATTATATTTCTTACCAGCCAGAAAGTCTTCTTCACCGTGCCCAGGAGCAATATGCACGACACCGGTCCCATCCTCCATGGTTACAAAATCACCCAGGATGCCCACTACTTCGCGTTCTATGAACGGATGGTTCAGCTTCAATCCTTCCATGGTTTTGCCGGATACTTTTTTAGTTACGGCATAATCGGTCAGATTGGCTTTGCTCATAACCCGGGTCACCAGTTGTTCCGCCATGATCCAGGTCTCCTGGCCGGATTGAATATAGGCATATTCACTTTCCGGATGAAAAGCTACTGCTACATTCGCCGGCAGGGTCCAGGGAGTGGTCGTCCAGATCAGGACAAAGGTATTTTTTTGATCTTTTACCGGGAATTTGACATATACTGAAGGCGATGAATGATCGGCATATTCCACTTCTGCTTCAGCCAGCGCAGTTTCACAAGTGGCGCACCAGTGTACAGGCTTTAAACCTTTATAGATATAATCTTTGCGTACCAGTTCCTTGAAGACGCCGATGATGGCTGCTTCATATTCATTGGTCATAGTGACATAGGGATTATCCCAGTCAGCCAGTAATCCCAGGCGTTTGAATTCTTCCCGCTGGATATCAATGAACTTCTGCGCATAAACCCGGGCTTTTTGCCGAAAGGTCACCTGGTCGATCTCATGCTTGGTGATCTTCAGCTCTTTGAATAGCTGGTGTTCAACAGGCAATCCATGGCAGTCCCAGCCAGGAGTGAATGGCACATCATATCCTTGCATGACCTTATATTTGACTACTATATCTTTCAGGATCTTATTAAGAGCATGGCCAAGATGGATATGCCCGTTGGCGTACGGGGGCCCGTCATGCAGGATAAATCTTGGTTTACCCGCAGCTTGGGCACGGACCTGTTGGTATAATTTTGATTCTTCCCACATCTTTAACATTTCCGGTTCGCGTCTGGGCAAATCTGCTTTCATGGGAAAATCGGTATTTGGCAAATTAACTGTTTTCGAATAATCCAAGTTCTTATCTCCCTCTAAAGTTTTCTATTATCTAAATTTCATTTTCTTATCTTCATATTTCCGTACTTATTCATTCTCAATTACATTTATAATCTTAACATCTGTAATCTTGAATATAAAATTAAAATCTTTTAAAACCCCATTTATAGTAAGGGGCATAAAGATTGAGAGTGCCTTACCCTTATATGAGAGAGGAGAGTCCTTTTTTGGAACATTTACAGCATTTTCGATTGTAGGAAATATATATAAATTATTAAGTTCATCTGAATTATCCCAATTGATAAAAGCGAATGCAGGCCGTATTCCCCTCTTAAAACTAGAATGCGGTGCAATAATTGTAAAAGGTTGAGGGCTGTCTTTATCCTCATATTTTGTTCCAGATGCGTACACTTTATATGAAATACCATCAACATAAACGTATGACATTAAATCGTAATCAAGCTTAATGGATCCGTCTGTTTTATTATATATAGATATAATTATAACTTCCCTTCCCAAATTAAAATTAATTTTTATATTGTTATCTTCGTATTTGAGATCCTTATTAATCACGGGCTTAGTCATAATAACAGTATATTCAACTCTTGGGATTTCCTTATTTATTGCATCATTATTATAGTCTAAAACGAAAGCATAAACG
>CAZFDO010000118.1:0-5732 GCA_964517965.1 uncultured Clostridia bacterium | reverse complement strand
AGAGTAATCCCTTTTTTTACCATAGTTGTCGGAGCTGACCTGGACCTGACTTATAAGGAATTTGACCTGCAGGGGATATTCAAGGCCATAGACGCTAATTTCCGCGACCCCATGCTAAAAAAAGGGATTACTCTGGAAATTGACCCTTCCTGCAATGATATTACCAGCCTGTGTGCCGATGAAGAAAAGATCAAGGATATCTTTTTTAACCTGATTGATAATGCCATTAAATTTTCCGATAAGAAAGAGACCAAAATACGCATCAGCAGCCGGAAGCTGCCTGAACATATGGTAGAATTCACCATTGGGGATAATGGGCCGGGCATTCCTCCGGAAGAACATGAAAAAATATTCCAGTTGTTCTATCAAATAGAAGAAAGCTTTACCGGACAAACCGAAGGCGCTGGTTTAGGATTGCCAATGGTTAAACGGATCATTGAGGGTCACGGCGGGTCGATTAGGCTGGAAAGTACCATTCATGAAGGAACCCGTTTTATTTTTAATCTGCCGTCCCAGAAAATACTGGAAAATTAGGTAAACTATTATCCGTATCAGGCGTCTATAGAGGTAGAGGGTGGAAAGCAAGGATTTGGACCAACAGCTAATTGAAAGGATCAAGAACGGCGATCAGGCGGCTTTTGGCCTGCTCCTGGAAAAGTACCAGCAAAGGGCCTACTATTTCTGCCTGCATCTGGTAAGCCGGCCGGAAGATGCAGAAGACCTGGCGCAGGAAGGTTTTATCAGGGTCTTTAAAAATATACATACTTTTCGCGGTGCGGCCAGTTTCCAGACCTGGTTTTATCAGATATTACTGAACTTGTGCCGCAGTTACCACCGGCACCGGTATCTGGTTAACCGGTTCAATTTCAACTTTAACCGGGGGGATGGGGAAGATGAAGAAACGGGACAATCTTTGGAAACCAGCGTGCCGGACCAAAGCCTGGATGGCGATCCGCAGCGCCTGCTCGATAATGAAGAGTTAAAACTGCTGCTGGAAAAAGCGTTGCAGACCTTACCGCGGCAGCAGAAAGAAATTTTTACTTTAAAGCATTTTGAAGAGTTGAAAATAAGCGAGATCGCAGGAATTACCGGATTGGCTGAAGGGACAGTAAAAACCCATTTGTTCAGGGCGGTACAGCGATTGCAGGAAATATTAGAAGAATTTAAAGAACAGAGGTAATTATGGAGTGTAAAAAAATCCAGCAAGCCTTAGTCAATTACTATTACCAGGAACTCGATGGCTCCGCAATGTCAGAAACTGCCAGGCACTTAGAAGCATGCGCCGTTTGCCGGCAAACATATGTGCAGGTCAAAAAAGCCTTAGTGATGGTTAGTAGAGAGCGAATGGAAGAAGGCAAATCCTCTGCTTTTTGGCAGGATTTTCAGTATAAAGTGTACCAGAAACTGGAAACCGAAAAAACGGCAAGATCTTGGTGGCGAGGGTTACTTGTGCCGCGCAGATTAGTGCCGGCATTGGCCGGAGCTATTATCCTATTGTTATTTATTGTCACCAGTGCCCGGCTGGTCAAACACGGGCCGGAAATGACTTCTTCTGATTTGCAGATAGTGCAGGAGTTAGAGCTGATCGAGAACTATGAATTGATCCAGGACCTGGATGTGCTGGAAAATTTATCTGAAGCAGAGCAGTTGCGAGGATGATCATGCGGAATACAGGCAGGCTGCTCATAATAATAACGATAATAGCGGGCTTTCTTAAAATACCGTCCTTGTTCTCAAGTCAAGATGAATTAGATCAGGAAATTATTCATAATCTTGACTCTTTGCTGGACTACCAGTTAGCGGATAATTTGGATCTCATGGAACACTATGATGTGTTGTACGCGACGGCGCCTGCGGAAACGGAAATAGATAACCTTAGAGGTGAAACAGATGAAAATAACTAAACTGTTGAAGAAGATGCTTCTGCTGATACTGTTCGTGTTAGCGGCTGGCGCGCTCTGGGCGCAGGACACTGGCCGGGAACGCTGGCAACAACTGACCCCGGAGCAAAAACAGTCTCTGCGGCAGGTCTACCAGGATTGGCAAAAATTAAGCCCGGAGCAGAAACAGGAAATCAAGGGCCGGCTGCAAAAATTCAAGGAATTACCGCCCGAAGAACAAGCCCGAATCAGAAATAACTTGAAGCGCTACCAGCAACTTTCCCCGGCAGAAAGAAAAACACTTGAAGAAAATTACCAGCGCTGGCAAAAACTTAGCCCGCAGGAACGGCAGGAGGTCAGGCAGAATTACCGCCGCTGGCAGAAATTAACCCCGCAGCAACGACAGCAGTTGAAGCAAAAACTGCAGAAATTCCGGCAGTTACCGCCGGCTCAACGTAAAGCGATAATCCAGCAAAGGATGAAGCAAAAAAAAGCGCCAAATAAATGATGAGAAAAAAAATTACTTTACTTTTGTGGCTGGCAGCAGGTCAGGTTCTGCTGCCGGCTCAATTATTTGCCGGGACAGACTTAAGTACCAGCATTACTTCCGGTAAGGGTCATTACCTGGCCAACTACACTTCTTTAAGTTTTGGCCTGATGGATAAATTGAACCTGGACTTGAGCTATAATTATAGTGATTCAGGGCCTGCTGAGGACGATCCGGGGGTTAATAGTGATCCCAAGCCTGTTCAAACTTATACCGGAGGGTTAAGAGCAGAGCTGGCAGACAGTTTAAGTGTACGGGGTAATTACTCAGTTACCCCAAAAGTGGAAGGGTTTGAAGCTAATAGTTTTGGGGCCGGATTAACGGTAACTTTTACCGGTTTTCCTGTAGCGGAAGATGTAGTTATAAATGACCATTTTAATACATCCTTGGATTTCGATTATACCACTACCGACAATATATATGATGTGCACACCGACAGTTTTACCGCTTCTTACCGCACTAAATGGGGAATTTACCGCCCGCTTGTTGTCCCGGCTAAGGATTCCGCAGAAACGATCAAACAAACCAACTGGACAATAGGAATAACCGAAACCATCTATCAGAATACTTCGCTTTATCTGGCCTATGCTAATTACGCCTATAACCCTGACATTGAAGAAAATATTCTGCTCGTTAAGGCCAGACAGGCAAACGCCGGTCTTTTTACCTTATCTCCTGGTTTAAGAGGGTTCCCTAAATATAGTTATGAGGCACGACTAACGCAGGGCTTCTGGTCATTAATTAATATTAGTGCTGACTATCTGCATCTGGAAGTTCTGCAATTTAGTCTCAATGAAAACGGCACCCCATTTAACGGTGCCATCGGTAGTTTGTTGGATGATTTTTATGAATCAGAAGGAGTGAAAGCAGATTCTTATACCTTGGGACTGGATTATTATCTGACCGGGCATATTATCATTAATGCCGGATACAATCTATATAAAGAAGCTTATCTAGACCGGAGCGCCTATTATACCGTAGGCGCCAGTATCAGTTTCTAATTCTTCCTGCGGTAATCCCAATACAGATTTAAAAAAACCGGGTACAAAGTTACAATTTTACGTAATTTTGTACCCGGCTTATTATTTATGTTTATTGTACCTTATAGGGTATTCTCCAGGCAGTAGAGTTGTAGTCGTCAGCGGTTTCGTTTTGCAGGCAACCGCTATCTAGTACATCGATGACTGCGGAGCGGTATATTTGGTCAGCGCTGCCAATAGTATAGACTCCGGTGTACTTACCATCTCCTGCTACTTCATCCCCATTGGTACCGTCATCATACATCAGTTGCCGGCGATGTCCCCACACCATGCCATGATGCAAGTAAACGAATACTGGAGGGGTCCATTCTAGTGACGAATTGGTAACGGTAGCTATTACGGTTACTTGTGTTCCCACTGCAAACATAGGCAGTTCGGTCGATAGATCCATGAGGTTGCCAGGATCGGTTATTGTGTAGGTCTGAGCAGTGGTTTTTGCTTCAACTTGTATTATGTCAACGGTTTGTTTGGAGATTTCCGTTAGATTATGATCCACACAGGAAATTTTTCTTAAAGTCCAAAGACCGAATACTTTTTCGAAATAGGCTTTCTTGATCCCAGTATCGGCGATAGGTTTTGAGCCGGGATTGTGGCGCTGGTCACTACTGCAGTCAATATATAGTTTACCGTTCCAATTGGCGGTAATGCTGACAGTGGCAAAATTACCTTCCTGTGAAATGGTGATACTCCTGCTGGGCGAGCCGGTTTTTCTCCTGAACCAGGCTACTGGTAAAGTAGCGCTGGAAGCGTCAGCATAAAAAGAGCTGACATATTGTGACCCTGAAAGCGAGACTGCGCTGGAATAAGCCGCGGTTTCCTCTGTTTCTTCCTGGTCAGTTGTGAAAATATCCGGATTCTGGTTGATGATATTTTCCAGCTCAGCCTGCGTTGAACTTTCGTTGGAAGTTACTGAGTCAGTTTTCCTGTTACAGCCGCTCAGCAAGGCTATGCTGGCTACCCATCCTATTAATAGGGCCAGCAGTACTGCTTTTCTGTGTTTCATGATGGTGCCTCCTTTAGATTTTGATGCTTTCACTCTTAATAGACGCTCTAGTAGGAAAAAGGTTTACATGTGAAATTAGCGAGTTGCTCTCTGCGGCTCCTGATAAATCGGGATTTATGACGTGAGATCCGGCGCGTTATATAAAAGTTTCCACTTTAACTTTATAATCTAATTCTTCCTTCTTGACATCCCGCCTTATTTATTTTAAAATATAGAAAATATTGCTCAGGAGTTTACCCATGGATATTATCCAGCTGCTGCAAAAAACATTTGTTTTCCGGGACTTGCCGCCGGAAGAACTCGAAAAACTTTCTGCTGTATTGCACCGCCGGGGATTTGGCCCCGGCGACCTTTTTTTTGAAGAAGGGGAGCCGAGTAAAACCATCTATATTATTGAAGAAGGTGCGGTCCAGATAACGAAAAAAGTGAATATGGAAGATAAAGTGCTTAATACTTTGCAAAGCGGTGATTTGTTCGGGGAGATGGCTTTTATCGAGCAAAAGCCGCGTTCAGCCAGCGCTCGCGCCTCTGCCAATGGCATTATCTGGAGCATGACCGCAGTTGATTTTGCCAATGTTCTGAAAAGCTTCCATTCTGCGGCAGTGGTAAAATTGATGATCAAGTTCCTGCAGGTGATGAGCCAACGTTTACGCGAAACTACCGACCAGGTCAAGAGCCTGGTCTAAAAAGGCGGTAATGCATGTATCATAAAGCGCATTTTATTATTACTATTATGCTGTTGATCATGTTTCTACCTGTGGTTGTATTGGGGAAAGCTTTGAGCGGCGGCCAACCCGGCAGTTTCCTGCACCTGGGCCAGAGCGCCCGGGCACAGGGGATGGGTAATTGTTTCGCGGCTATCAGCGATGACGTGACGGCTATCTATTATAATCCGGCGGGATTGACCCAGTTGCTGAAATACGAGCTTAATACTTTTTATTGTCCGCTGTGGGAAGACACTAATTATAATTTTATAGGCTATGCCCATCCCCTGGAAAAAATGGGGACTTTTGGCGTTGCCCTGATCAATATGACCAGCGGAGAATTTGAGAAAAGAGCAGCGATCGATAGCGAGGCGACCACTTTTTCCGTTAATGACCGGGCTTTTTTATTATCTTATGGCTATAATCTTTCCAATCGTTTATCGGTCGGCACAACGGTAAAATCAATAAAAAAATAATGAAAAAATTAATGATACGACTTATCGGGCAATGGCAAAAGAAGGCCGGCCTTACAAGGGTGTATTGTATGCCGGACTTATG
>CAZFDO010000117.1:0-5749 GCA_964517965.1 uncultured Clostridia bacterium | reverse complement strand
AATCAGCTACTCTACCAACTGAGTTACGGTGGCAGATATTGGTATAGGCTAGCACTTACTATAGCAAACTTAATATTAATACACTAAAACTTCAATTTTTTGTAATCTTTGCCTCATTATTTCATACAACAAAACACTGGCAGCACAGCTGACATTCAGGCTATCCAGCTTCCCGACTTGCGGTATGGCAATCACAAAATCACATTTATCCAGGAGCAGTTTCTGTAAGCCATATCCTTCACTGCCGAGCGCCAGCACTACTTTTCCTTTTAAATCCTGCTCAAAACATTGTTTCCCTGCTGATTCTGCTCCGGCTACCCAGTAGCCCCTGGCTTTACACTTCTCAATTACCTGCACCAGGTTATTGACCTGTATGACCGGTATATATTCTATCGCTCCGGCGCTTACTTTGGCCACGGTCTCATTGATGCCGCACGCATCCCGTTTAGGAATAATGATCGCGTCAGCTCCTAATTGATGGGCGGAACGGACAATAGCTCCCAGGTTGTGGGGATCAGTAACCCGGTCTAAGAGCACTAATAAAGCATCACTCTTTCCTTCCAGGATAGCCAGGACCTGGTCCAGGTCAGCATATTTGACGCTGGCGACCTGCATCGCTACTCCCTGATGGTTACCGCCGTCTGTTACTTGATCCAGCTTCATTTTATCTACAAATTGTACTACTATTTTAGCTTCACGGGCCAGCCGGAAAATAGTATCAATTATGCTACCCTTCAAACCCCTGGCAATATATACCTTATTAATAGAATGACTGCTTTTTAAAGCTTCCAAAACTGGTTGTCTGCCAAAAATAACGCCGCTCATGTTTTTACTTTCCAGCGGGGGCCATGGGCCGTATCTTCCAGGACTATTCCCTTGGCCAATAATTCATCGCGAATTTTATCTGATTCTGCCCATTGTTTATTACGCCGCGCCTCTTCCCTTTGGGCCATCAACCGTTCAATTTCGGCAGTTGAAATATCTTTGCCTTTTAGTTTGTCTTCATTAGCCGGCAAAGTCCCTCCAGAGGCAAATAATCCCAGGACTCTTCCCAGCTTGATCAAAGTCTTAGCCAGATAACTCACTTTCATCACATTAAAATCTGCTTTTTCCAGGGCAATATTTATGGCTGTGACTATTTCATAAAGGACCGCCACTGCTTCGGCGGTATTAAAATCATCATCCATGGCTTGTTCAAATTTCGCTTCTGCCGCTGCGATCAATTTTGGCGGGGCCGTCTTCTCATTAACCTGCATGGTGCCGGCCATGCGGGTAACCATCTCCCGCATATTATCCAACGCTGAATTAAACCTATCCTGGGCGCGGGTCATTTCTTCCAGTTTACTCTCACTGAAATCTATCGGGCTGCGGTAATGCTGGGAAATGAGCAATAGCCGGACCACCTGAGGGGGATACTTCCGGTAAATTTCTTTGAGCGTGAAAAAATTACCCAGCGATTTGGACATTTTTTCTTTATTGATAGTAACGAACCCGTTATGCAGCCAGTACTTGGCAAAGGGCTTGCCGGTGACTGCTTCAGACTGGGCGATCTCATTTTCATGATGCGGAAAGATCAGGTCCTGTCCTCCGCCATGTATATCCAGGGTATCTATTTTTAATTCCTCCATACTCATAGCGGAACATTCTATATGCCAACCAGGCCGGCCATTGCCCCAGGGCGATGGCCAGGAAGGCTCTCCCGGTTTTTCTTTTTTCCAAAGGGCAAAATCCAGCGGATCTTTCTTGCGTTCATCTACCTCAACCCTGGCGCCTGCTTTAAGCTGGCTCAAATCGCGTTTGGAAAGTTTGCCATAGCCAGGGAAACTAACCACTTTAAAATAAACATCCCCTTCAAGCACATAGGCATGGCCGGAATTGAGCAGGTTTTCTACCATTTTAATAATATCAGGAATATGCGCGGTAACCCTGGGATACTGGGTGGCCCGTTTAACATTGAGGATGTCGATATCGCGGAAATATTCATCGATATTCTGCTGGGCCAGATCTAAGGGAGGGATATTGCTTTCTTGGGCCCGTTTAATTATTTTGTCATCTATATCCGTAAAATTCTGGATATGGTTAACCTTATAACCTTTATATTCCAGATAACGCCTGATGACATCAAAAGCCACATAACAGCGGGCATGCCCCAAGTGTACTGCGTCATACGGGGTCACGCCGCAAACATACATATTAACTACTTTATTATTAAGCGGTTTGAATTCTTCCTTCTGCTGGGTTAAGGTATTATAAATATATAAGCTCAATTTTGCCTTCTAATCTTTTAATCGGTGTAATCTTTTTTTTTAATCTGTGTAATCTTTAACTCTATTTTTCACATTCCTTCCGCCACCGCTGGCATTGTTGGCGGAATTCATCTATTTCTTTCTGCATCTCTTCGATCTTCTCCATGACCGGGTCAGGGAGGTCGGCAGTTTGCACTAGCTCCAGAGGATTCACCCCTTTTATGCGCACCACTTCACCAGGTACTCCTACCACCGTAGAATCATCAGGCACAGATTTCAAGATAACCGCATTAGCGCCAATTTTCACATTATTGCCGATCCTGATATTACCCAATATCTTGGCGCCTGCGCCGATGACCACATTATTGCCGATCGTCGGATGGCGTTTGCCCTTTTCTTTACCCGTACCGCCTAAAGTCACCCCTTGATAGAGAGTAACATTATCTCCTATCTCCGTGGTTTCGCCGATAACTACTCCCATACCATGGTCAATAAAAAAATTATTGCCGATCTGAGCGTTGGGATGTATTTCAATGCCAGTCAAAAATTTGCCAAATTGTGATACGAACCTGGCCAGTAGCAACAGATGCATTTTCATCAGTAAACGCGCTATCCGGTACAGCCATAGCGCATGCAGGCCGGAATAGGTCAGGACTACTTCCAGTACGCTCCTGGCCGCCGGATCACGTTCAAAAATTGCTTTAATATCACGAATCATAATAACTCCAGTTTATTTTCTTTTAAGGCTGACTATGGCAAACGCGGCGATCGCTTTTCCCGCACCGATCAGTCCTACGCCTTCGTTAGTAGTAGCTTTTATCCCGATCCTGGTATTGCTTACTCCTAAAATACCGGTCATGTTTTTTTTCATCCGGCCGACATATTTACCTATTTTCGGCGCTTCCGCGATCAAAACGATATCCAGATTATTGATCTTATATTTTTTCCGCTTTACCATATCGTGAACTTTTTGTAATAGCAGCAGGCTGCTGATATTTTTATATTTCTGGGCAGTGTTGGGGAAATGATACCCGATATCTCTTTCGCCGATAGACCCCAGCATCGCGTCACAGACAGCATGCAATAGAACATCAGCATCAGAATGGCCCAAGAGGCCTTTCCTGAAAGGTATCTTCACCCCGCCCAGAAACAGTTTGCGGCCTTTAACCAATTGATGAATATCATAACCCAGACCAACCAGCATTTACACCAGGCCTTTCCGGATAAGATGAGCGGCTATTTCCAGGTCGATCCCGGTAGTTATTTTTAAATTATCATAACTGCCCATGACTAATTTTATTTTCTTCCCCAGTTTTTCTACCAGCATAGCGTCATCCGTGCCATAAAAACCGGCCTGATAAGCTTTTTTATATGCTTTCATTATAATTTCATAGCAGAAGACCTGCGGCGTTTGGATCCGCCATAACTTACTGCGGTCAATGGTCTTTTGTACCAGCTGTCCGGCCGCGCTTTCTTTAATAGTGTCCTGCAGAGGTACCGCGGCAGTGGCAGCCCCGTATTGTTGCGCGGCTTTAATCGTATCTTTTATTACCTGTGTAGTCACCAGACAGCGCACCCCGTCATGAATGGCTACATAATCGCAAGACTTCAAACTTAGCAATCCCTGATATACCGAATCCTGGCGTTCCTTACCGCCGGCAACCAGAGTCACCTGGGGTAACTTATACTTTCTGATGATAGCCGCCTGAGTATAGTCAAAAGAATTACGGCCTACCACCAGTACAATTTCACTAAAAATACCGGTTTTTATGAATCTTTGCAGTGTATGCCAGAGCACTGGCTTGCCGTTCAATAGGAGATACTGCTTGGGTGTTTTGTGACCCATTCTCCGGCCTTGCCCCGCTGCCATTATGATCGCCGCAATTTTTACCATTACTTATCTTCCTTGCCCTTCAGCCTGGAAAAAATCATCCGACCGGCTGTGGTCTGCAATACGCTGGTAACTATTACCTCCAGTTTTTCGCCGATCTTCTTGCGGCCTTCCTCCACTACCACCATGGTGCCGTCTTCCAAATAGCCAATACCCTGACTATGCTCTTTGCCTTCTTTTACCACCAGGATATGCATCATTTCACCGGGAATAACCATCGGCTTGACTGCATTGGATAATTCATTTACGTTCAGCACCACTACTCCGCTTAAAGCAGCGATCTTATTTAAATTAAAATCCGTGGTGAGCACTTTAGCCTTAAGCTCCGTGGCCAGCTTTACTATTTTAAGGTCGACCTCAGCAGTTTCCGGGTAATCTTTTTCATAGATGCGCAGTTGGATATTCTTATTTTCCTGCAACCGGTTCAGGATCTCCAATCCCCGCCGTCCCCGGCTACGCTTCATAGTGTCGGCGCTGTCCGCCACAGTCTGCAGTTCCTTTAAGACAAAACGGGGCACGATCAATATGCCATCCAGAAAGTGAGCATCGCAGACATCGGCGATGCGCCCGTCAATAATGGCGCTGGTATCCAGAATCTTTAAATCCTGGCCTTTGACGGCCTTGGAAATATTCTGGTCCAACAGATTCAGTTCTTCCTTTTTCCGGATAGCAATGAGCAGCCCGAAATAACCAAAAGCTAATTTTATGAGTATAGAATAAGGTTTATATAAATTATCTAAGGATTGGTTTCCTACCAAACTAACGGCATAATCAAGCAATTTCGCCCCGATCAAGCCAATAATAGCTCCCAGTATACCAGCTACCAGGTCATCCAAAGGGATCTTTTCGATCATCATTTCTATAATAATGATCCCAGCCGCTACAGCGGTACCCAAAAGGACTCCTTGCGGTCCTTCGCCCCATTGGAAATAACCAATGATCGGGCCGGCAATTACTACTAACAATCTAATCATCCAGATAATCATCTTTTTTCACCTCCTTTCTTTTAAGCGTTTAGCGGGTAGCGTTAAGCGTATAGAAAAATCCCTTCGGACTATCCGCTATACGCTATACGCCCTCGTTATTTTTTCAGGCAAAAATCAATTGCTTCACTAATATTCTTAACACCAAGTATATCTATTTTATTTTTAAGGGCCTGCACCTCTTTCAAGTTGCCAGCGGGTATCACGGCTTGTTTAAAACCAAGCTTAGCTGCTTCCTGCAGACGGTCTTTAGCAAAATTAATGGCTCTGACCTCACCGCTTAATCCCACTTCACCCATAATTGCCGTCAGCTTGTCTACCGGGACATTACGCAGGGCGCTCGCCACGGCGCAAACCAAACCCAGGTCGCTGGCTGGCTCATCTATCTCTAATCCGCTCACTACATTGACAAAAACATCCTGGCTGCCAAGGTGCATGCCTAAGCGTTTTTCCATGACCGCCAGTAATAACAATACCCGGTTGTAATCAATGCCTTGAACTTGCCGCCTGGCTACCGGCATATACGTGCTGGTGACCAAACTCTGCAATTCCACCAGCAACGGCCTGGTTCCTTCCAGGCTTACCACTACGACGGTACCGCTGGCGGCTTCATTACGCTCGCTCAACAG
>CAZFDO010000116.1:0-5767 GCA_964517965.1 uncultured Clostridia bacterium | reverse complement strand
ATGAACGATATTCTTTTAGTTTGCTGATCTCTCTGCGGAGTTCAGCTATATGATCCCTGATCCTGCGGCGGTCATATTCCAGCTTGCGTTCGCCCGGACCACGCATCGGACCGATGTTGCCTACTCCGCCTATTTGCTGCGCCAGAGCTACGCTCTTGCCGGTTAAACGCGGCAGGAGATAAGCCATCTGCGCTAATTCTACCTGCAGTTTTCCTTCAGCAGTATGCGCCCGCCTGGCGAATATATCCAGGATCAATTTAGTACGGTCCACTATTTTTGCTGCAATTAATTTTTCCAGGTTGCGCTGCTGGGCCGGGGTCAGGTCATCGTCAAAGATGACTGTTTGCAGGCCCTCCTGCTTTACATTTTGGGCTAGTTCCTGGGCCTTACCCTGCCCGATGAAATACGCCGGATTATAATGGTTGATATTCTGGATCGTGGCGCCAGTGACAAAAGCGCCGGCAGTTTCTGCCAGTCGTTTTAATTCTTCCAGGGAATTTTGAACTTCGCTGAGTTTCTTATGCCGGTCGCGCACCCCTATTAAAATAGCACGTTCACGAATTATCAAATTATTCACCATGCCGTAAACTCCCCAAGGGGTAACAGTGAGGCCGATGCTCTAGATTTTACGGAGTAAAATCGCCGGCCGAACGCAATAGGGGCGGGAGCCCCTTTGAGCGGGGTTTGGGGAGTTTACTCGAGCTAATATTTTACCATACCTGACCATACTTAGCAATGTTTTATTGTCGAGATTGTCTTTCACCGGAAACCATTTAATGTCCTTGGTTTTCCTGAACCAGGAGAGCTGTCTTTTGGCGTAATGCCTGGTAGCCAGCTTGGTTTGGGCAATGGCTTCAGGCAAGGTGATTTTCCCGGCCAGAAACAGGCATACCTGGCGGTAACCAAGACTCTGCATTGGTTTAAGTTTTGGACTATAGCCTCTCTTGATGAGCGAACGCACTTCTCTGACCAATCCTTTCCGGAACATGGCCTCTACGCGTTGGTCGATGCGTTTATACAGTTCTTCCCTGGCCCATGATAAACCGATAATTCTCGCCTGGTAACGCGGCCGCACAGTATGTTGATGTAACTGCGAGAAGGTTTTTCCAGTCTGGTAAAATATTTCCAGGGCCCGGATCACCCTTTCTACGTTGTTTGGATGGATCTTGGCCGCAGCTATTGGATCAATTTTACTTAGTCTTTTATACAAGTACTTCTTTCCGTATTTTGTTGCCTTTACTTCGAGCTCCCGCCTAAGTTGCTTATTTACCGGCGGCGCCGGACAAAGACCTTCCAGTAAAGCTTTCAAGTATAATCCGGTTCCCCCGACCAGGATAATATTCTTCCCTTTATTCTCCAGGATCTTGATCCGGTCTGCTGCCAGCTTGGCAAATGTGCCGGCATTGAATTCTTCGTCAGGGTGGCAGATACTGATCAGATGATGTTTGACCTGGCGGAGTTGTGGCGCAGTGGGCTTGGCTGTACCGATGTTCAGGTACTTATAGACTTGCAGGGAATCAAAAGAAATTATTTCCGCGTTCAAGCGCTTGGCCAGGGCCAGGGCAACGTCGCTTTTGCCTCCGGCTGTCGGGCCGACAATGGCAATTATCATGTGCGTTCGAACCTCTTGTTTAGTTCAGCCCGCGAGAGTTTGATCAGGGTTGGCCGGCCGTGCGGGCAGGTATACGGGTTGGCGGCAGCGGTCAGGGACCTGATGATCGTACTTATTTCGGTCGGCTGCAGTTCGTCTCCGAATCGCACCGCGGCATGGCAGGCGGAAAGTTTAAGGACATTATCCACTACGGTTTGCTGTATCTCTGTTTTAGCCGGCGAGTCTTTGATATCTTGTAATCTTGACAGTTCCTGCACTATATCCAGGATGAACTGCCGGTCCCCGACTTTGTCCAGCATAGCCGGCAAAGCTCTGACGAGCAATGTCGTTGCGCCAAAATCCTCTAATTCCCAGCCCAGCTGGGACATTAAGCTGCTATGAGCTAATAATAGATTTTTTGACGGGAGATCAATTTCCAGGGTTATAGGAATGAGGAGTTTTTGTGATTGGATGGTTTTTTGCTCAAACTCTTGCTTTAATTTCTCATACATTATCCGTTCACTTGCCGCGTGCTGGTCAATGATCATTAATTCAGTACCGGAAGAAACAATAATATAGGCATTATCAGCCTGGCCCAGGATCTTTAAGTCTCCGAAAGCAGCGGTCTTGAGCGTGGCCTGTGGTTGGGCATGATACGAGAACATTTGTTCCTGTACCGCGAGCAAAGTCTGCGCCGGTATATTTTCAGTCTGCACCATGCCTGGTATGGAATGTTGGTCTAAAGGTATCCGGTAACCAACAGGAGAATCTTTCATTTCCCGGATCACTCCCGGCTGGTGCAGGGCGTCGCGGATGGCTTTGACCGTCAGGTCGTGTATAGCGCCTTCATTGGAGAATCTGACCTCGCGTTTAGCCGGGTGGACATTGACATCCACTAATTCAGGATTGATCGTAAAGAAAATAAAAACAGCCGGGTATTTTCCCGCCGGCAACAGGTTGTCATATCCGGCAGTTAAGGCATGATTGAGTAAGCGATGCCGGATGGTACGCTTGTTGACATAGAAATACTGCTGGTTCCGGCCCGACAAGTCAGCGGCCGGGGCAGTAATATAGCCGGTGATGGAGACAAATTTCTGTTCCAGGTTAACCGGCAGTAACTGCTGCTGGATGTCTTTGCCAAAAAGGTCATACAGTCGCTCTTCCAGCTTAAGGGCCGGAGCCAGTTTGAATATCTGCCGGTTGTTATTGATAAGCGTAAAAGCTACGCGGAAATTGGCTATGGCCAGTTCGGTTAACAGGTTTAAAATATGGGAGAATTCAGTTGCGTCGCTTTTCAGGAATTTCAGTCTGGCGGGGGTATTGGCGAAAAGATCTTCAACCGTGATGGTAGTGCCTGGCTTGGCCCCTTCTTCTCCCTGGGACAGGACTTTTCCGCCGTGTAGTACGATCTTGGCGGCTGACAATGTCTTGGACGTGCAGGTGACCATCGTGATCTTGCTGACCGCGGCTATGCTGGGTAAAGCTTCTCCCCGGAATCCGAGCGTGTCCAAAATAATCAGGTCATTGAAGACAGTGATCTTGCTGGTAGCATAACGCTGAAAAGCCAGCGGCACCTCCGCTGGCGGAATCCCGTGTCCGTTATCCGCGACCTGGATCAAATTCTTGCCGCCGTTCTTGATCTCTATCGTAATCGCCGTGGCTCCGGCATCGAGGGAATTCTCCAGCAATTCCTTAACCACAGAAGCAGGTCTCTCGATGACTTCACCGGCAGATATTTTATTGATAACCTCTTCCGGCAATACAGCTATATGTTTTTGACTCATCTACTTTTCACTCTCTATGAATTTTATGTTGTGCGTTGCGCGTGGTGCGTTGTGCGTTATGAGCTTGCGCACTACGCATCCCTCACGACGTTATTGCTACTTCTTGCACTCTTCTCCGCAGAGGGTAAGGTAGGCGCATTTATGACCGTAGCAAACATCGGTAACCCCAAGAATACGTCTGTCCAGGCACATTTCAAAATCTTCAGCCATACGGGTAATGTGCTCCCTGATTTCGGGAGCAATATGAGTAAAATTAAAAGTGATCAGGAAAGATCCTTGTTTTTCATATACCCTTTTCGCTTTGCCCTTAAAATGGATATTATGGAAACCAGGCATGTTAATAGAAATTTCCAGTTCAATATTGGCTGGTAAGGAGACAAAGGTAGCTATCTGCATGCCTCCGGCGGATAGATTGCCCATAAAACCGGGGATGGGCTTGTCAATATGCAGCTGCGGTGCTTTAATAGTGATCGGTTCCAGCAGCGAAGTCAAGACAGGAACGCGCTTGTGTATTCTTCTTTCCGGATGGTGTTTCAAACGATGATAGGTCATGGCCGACTCCCTCTGTTAATTTTAAATTCTAAATTGCCAATATTGAATTAAGGCTAAAATAAATAATACCACATTATTCTTTATTCTTTACTTTTATTTTCGCCAAAAAGCATAAGCTGTGATTTTTTCATTTTATGCGGCGCCAGCTTAGGCACCCCGTCTTCCCGGTAACTATTAGTTTCCAGGTCGTCCAGGATCTGCCTGGAGCGTTCTATTATCGAAATTGGCAATCCCGCCAGTTTGGCGACATGTATGCCATAGCTTTTGTCCGCCGCACCGGGTACGACCTTGCGTAAAAAGACGATCTTATCCTGCCATTCCCGGACCATGACGTTGTAATTCTTTACGTGCGGCAAAGTTTGGGATAGTTCCGTCAGCTCGAAATAATGCGTGGCAAACAAAGTGCGGAACCCTTTCTCGTGCAGGAATTCCACCACTGCCCAGGCAATGCTGATGCCGTCAAAAGTACTGGTGCCGCGGCCGATCTCATCCAGGATGAGCAGGCTGCGCCTGGTGGCGTTATTGAGAATATTAGCGGTCTCGGTCATTTCTACCATAAAAGTGCTTTCGCCCTTGGCAATATTCTCGCCGGAGCCAATGCGGGTGAAAATCCGGTCAACAATACCGATCTGCGCTTCTTTGGCCGGCACGAATGAGCCGATCTGCGCCATCAGGACGCATAACGCCACCTGCCTGATATAGGTTGATTTGCCGGCCATATTCGGGCCGGTAATAATATGGATCTGGTTTTCCGCAGTATCCAGCAAAACATCATTAGGCACGAAACTGTCAGCGTTGAGCAGCATTTTTTCTACTACCGGATGGCGGCAGTCTTTTAAGGAAATCACTCCGCCGTCATCTATCGACGGCTTAACATAATCATTAATACTGGCTGTCTCGGCAAACGCTATCAACACATCTAATTGCGCCAGGCTGTTCGCGGTTTTTTGGATCGACGCTGTTTCCTTGGCGATCTCCAGCCGGACAGAATTAAACACCTCATATTCCAGTTTATTAGTTTCTTCTTCTGCCCGCAGGATCAGGGTTTCATGGTCTTTTAAATCAGGGGTGATGAACCTTTCAGCGTTCACCAATGTTTGTTTGCGCACATAATCCGGCGGCACCGCGGGAAGATTAGCTTTGGTCACTTCAATATAATAACCAAAGACAGAGTTAAAACGTACTTTCAGGGAATTAATGCCGGTACGTTCCTTCTCCTTGATCTCCAGGTTGGCCAAAAATTCCTTACTGGAGGATTTAGCGGCATGTAACTTGTCCAGTTCCGCGTTATAACCGCGCTTGATAATACCGCCTTCTTTTACGCTGACCGGAGGTTCATTGGTGATGGCCCTATCCACCAATTCAGCGATCTCGAGCAGCGGCTTAATATTGTCCATTATCTCTACCAGGAGTTCCGAACGGAGGTTCAAACCATATTCCTTGATCTTAGGCAGTAAATAAAGAGAATTCTTTAAACCGACCAGGTCCCGGGGATTGGCCGTGCCGCAGTTGATCCGGGAAATAAGCCGTTCGAAGTCGGCAATTTCCTTGAGCAGTTCGCGGACATTACGCCGGTTAATACCGCTGTTATAGAGTTCCTCCACTGCCTGCAGGCGCCGATTGATCTGTTCAGTTTTAATTAAGGGTTGGGTTAGCCAGCGTTTTAGCAGGCGCGAGCCCATTGGGGTTTGTGTGCCGTCGAGCGCTTCCAGCAGGGTGTGTTGTGTTGAGCCTTCCTGCTGGTTAGTCATTATTTCCAGATGCCGCAGGGTGCTCTCATCCAGGTTCATATGGTCTTCGATGTTGTAATAGGTGATCCGTTTGAGATGCGCCAGGGAGG
>CAZFDO010000115.1:2826-5774 GCA_964517965.1 uncultured Clostridia bacterium | reverse complement strand
TGTCAGTCGGGGCTAATTTCCAGAACCTGATGGCTCCTGCTCCCAAGTTGCAGACTGAAGCAGATAAATATCCGCTCTATTCCAAATTCGGGGTAGCGTACAAACTTGACCCGGCGCTGACTACCTGGGAAGACAAGTTGATCCTGGCTTTAGATGTGGATTATTCCAGCTTCCTGCAAGCCAAAAATCATCTGGGCGTAGAATACTGGTACGGGAAAAACCTGGCGCTCCGCCTGGGCAAGGATATTAATAATTACCTGACCTTCGGGATGGGAGTTAATTATGCCAGTTTCAGCTTTGACTATGCCGCTGTTCCCCATGACCTGGGATTGAGCCATAGGGTCAGTGTCGGGTATCGTTTCGGCTATATTGGTGAAGCCCAGTACAGCCTGCAGGCGATCAAGGAAAAAGTAACGGCTCTGGACCAGGCTGGCACAGAATTCTATACTAATAAAAAGTATGCTATGGCCCTGACTGAATGGGACAAAGCTTTGGTCTGGGACCCGCAAAATGCCGCTATCCAGGAGAAAGTGAACCGGGTCAATGCTGAGCTGGAATCTTTCGTGAACCGGAAATTGGTGGAACAATACCTGAGCAAAGCCTATATGTTTTATGAAGAAGGCAAGCTGGTGGATTCCATGGAGCAATGGAAAGAAGTGGCTAAGCTGGATCCAGGCAATGAACGGGCTAAGGAATATATTGCCAAGATAGATGCTAAATTGGCCAAGGAAGACCAGGCCATATTGCAGGAACGTGAAAAAGAAAAGGCCATTGTGAATATTAATGCCCTGATCAGATCTGGTGATGAATTTGCTGATCAGGGTTTATATGCTGAAGCCATCAAGGAATACCAGAAAGTAATCAGGATAAATCCTGAACATTTGACTGCGAACAAGAGAATAACAGATACCCAGCTGGAGGTTAGAGCTTTGATCAGGAAACATTATGATCTAGCCGAAGAGTCATATAAGAGCGGTGATAAGGCCAAAGCAGTCAAGGAATTCTGGATGGTGTTGAGGCTGGATTCGTCTAATACTGCCGCCAGGAATTATCTGGATAAGATCAAGCAGGAAGAGAAACCGGTAAAGGGTGCAAAGAAAATCGATGAAAAGAAGACCAGCCAGATGTATTACCGGGCAGCGGACCTGTATTTGAAAGGGCAGTACCAGGAAACGGTCAGGGCCTGCAATGAACTTTTAGCCATTGATCCAACGAATGAAAATGCAGTTAAGCTGGTAAATAAGACGCAAAGCGTTTTGGAAAAAATCAGTGGAAAATAAAATCAGGAGACAGCGTACAAAAATCAGTGTTCAGCGTACAGTCAACAGAGAAACAGTAAAAATATGCGATGGTTTTAAATATTTTGATTTTATACTGACATCCTAACCGCTGTCCGCTGTTAACTGAAAGTGAACGCTGTTACCTGACCGCTGAAAAAAAGAGGTTAAAATGAAATCTTTGACTAAAAAATGTTTGCTGTTACTCCTCTTACTGTTCTTGCCGCTCTTATTATGGGCCGGGACCTGGGAAAAAATAGAAGTAACCAGCGCCCCGTATATTTCTGGCCATACCTGTGTTTTTCATGCGCTGGCCGGCAGCATGTATGTGTTGGGAGATGCTTCATTATTGGATGCTAATATATATTGGATCAACCTTGGTAGCGCCGATAAAACCACGATAGTTGTTGCCAGTTCAGATACGGTTAAAAGATTTGGCCATACTGCGGTTATGGATACTATTGCTGACCGGATAATTGTTTTTGGCGGTAATGTGGGCAGCCATTATAATGATCTAGTTACCAATACAGTGTATTCCTTTGATATCATGACCAATAATTGGGAGGTATTCCCTACCACCGGGACCGATATCCCGGTGGCCAGAAGCGCTCATTCAGCGGTTTTTGATCCACAATTCAACCGGATGATCATCTATGGCGGAAGGGACGTTGACCAGACCGTATTGAATGATACGTATATCCTTGATTTGAGCGTAACCCCGGCACAGTGGTCAAAAGCTAGCCTAAGTTATGAAGCGCCGGCGCGGTGGCAAGCTACCACGATTTTTGACCCGGTGCGCCAGGGAATGGTGATCTTTGGCGGAGTAAAAACCAGTAATGAGTCTACCAATGAGCTATGGTACCTGAATTTATCCGCACCTGATTTAACTGGAAAGCGCTGGACCCAGATTTCCCCGCAGAATGATACCATCTCAGACTTGGCCAGGACAGCCCACGTCATGGTCTATAATCCTGATACCGACCAGATATTGGTCAGCAGCGGTTGGGCGCCCCTGACCTTGACCGAAGCTTTTTATAATACGACCTATGCTTTTGATTTCAGTACTGACAGTACTGGAAGATGGTCCCTGGTAACTCCCGGGCCAGATATTCCCCAGGCCCGGCGTAATGCCAGTGGCGTGTATGATACTATCCATAAGCAAATGATTATTTTTGGCGGTGCTTATGGTAATGCTGACAATGCTGTTTTTTTCAACGATATGTATGCTTTAAACGCCGAGACCAGGTGGTCTCCCAGCAAAGGCAGCAACGATGTGTATAATTATCCCAATCCTTTTAATAATAGCAGCGGCAGAACCACGATCAAGTTTTATTGTGCCAGCGCCCAGGAGGTGAAAGTGGCTATTTACAGCCTGATCGGCGAATTAGTCAAAGATTGGACAATCACCGGAGCCGTTGGCATAAACTCCCTGGAATGGAATGGGGCCAATGGTGACGGCAAAAAAGTAGAAAGCGGCGGCTACATTTGTGTGGTAGATAAAGGCGGCGCAAAAAGTAAATTTAAAATAGGGGTTATAAGGTGAAAAGGTAAAATGCCAGTTATTTATGAATTAAGTCGGGAAATAGAACGTATGTTGTCAAGTCTCCATAAAAGTATAAGAAAAAGTTAGTTGCTCTGTTCCTTGTTTCTAAAACTTTGTGCCTTTGTGCC
>CAZFDO010000115.1:0-2816 GCA_964517965.1 uncultured Clostridia bacterium | reverse complement strand
TGCCTTGTCTTTGCTTTAAACTTTGTGCCTATTTTGAATAGAGGTCTGTCAGGATGAAATTAGGAATTAGCCGGATAGCGCTCAAATTCAGCGTCATTGTTTCACTCATCATTATTACGGTGATGTGGATCATGGCTACCCTGATCCTCCAGCAGACCCAGCAGTCCCTGGTCAAGGAAATGGAGATCAGGGCAGAATTTTTTGCCCGCAGCGTACGGGAGGCTTTGTTCCCGCAGAAAGATGATTTTCAGCTTTATTTCAGCGTCCAGGAAATGATCAAAGAACAAGCAGTGCTTTATGCTATGGTCTTGGATGATCGGGGCCAGATCATTTCCCATAACCAAAAAGAGAAGATCGGGCAACAGGATGGAAGTGTAGAAGGTAAGCGGGCGGCCGGGACCTTGCATACTATCACCCAGCCTTTTCTGCTGAACAACGAGCAACTCTTTGATATTGCTGTGCCGATCATGGTAGGCAATAATATTAAAGCTGGCACGGTGCGTATCGGGTTCTCGCAAAAAAGTATTACTGAAGCCTTGGCTGAAAAAAGAAAAAAAATAATATATATAACCGGAGTTATGCTGGGGTTGGGAATTCTAATAACTATTATTATGGTAACGTTGATGGTGCGGCCGGTCAGCAAGCTGGCGGAAGCGGCTCAGCGGATAGGAAGAGGGAATCTGGAAGTGCAAGTTGATATCAAGACTCATGATGAATTGCAGGATTTGGCGTATTCCTTTAATGATATGGTCAAAGGGCTGAAGGACCGTGACCGGATCAGGAACACTTTCGGCCGGTATGTAACCAAGCAGGTAGCCGAAGCGATCCTTGATGGACGCTTGCTGTTGTCCGGAGAACGGAAAAAAGCCACTATTCTCCTTTCCGATATTCGCGGGTTTACCAGTATGAGTGAAAAAATACAGCCTGAGGAAGTGGTTGAATTTCTTAACCGTTATTTTAATATAATGGTGGAGGTGGTGGTCAAATATGAAGGCCGCCTCGATAAATTTATCGGTGATGCGATCCTGGCTGTATTTGGCGATTCCATGCCTCATGGAGATGATGCCAGGCGAGCGGTATTAACGGCTCTGGAAATGCGGGAGCAGTTGGCAAAATTCAATATAGAACGCCAGCATGAGGGCAAAGAGCCTTTGGCTATTGGCATAGCGGTACATACCGGAGAGGTAGTCGCCGGCAATATTGGCTCAGAACATAAAACCGAGTATACGGTTATCGGCGATACGGTAAATCTGACTTCCCGCATGGAGAGTTTAAACAAGGAATTTCATACCGATATCTTGATCAGCGAAAGCACATATTTGGAAGTCAAAGATCTGGTGGAAGTGTAGGAACTTAGTGAAGTCCCGATCCGGGGCAAGGAAAAACCAGTGAAGCTCTATGCTCTCAAAGGAAGAAAATGATGTTTATTTTTTGGCGTCTATTACTGGCGCATTTCATTGCTGATTTTCCGATCCAGACAGATAAAATATATTTATTAAAAACTAAATATTCCTGGGGGTCATTCTTTCATAGCGGGATCTTTATCATAGTCAGTATTCTCCTGCTGTGGCCTTTATGGGGCCGGCCGGATTTTTGGTTTTTTCTTTTATTTTTATTTTTATCACATGGTTTCCAGGATTGGTTAAAGATCATCTATAATCGTCAAGCCAGGCATGATACAGTGTGGCTTTTTCTTTTTGACCAGATCCTGCATATTGTTTTCATCAGTACGGTATTATTACTGCCGGTCAGCATAATAAACTATTCGGTTGTCCGGAGTGGCTGGTTTTATTGGTATGGCCAGGACAAACTGATAATATATCTGGTGTTCCTGATCAGCATCGGTTTTGGCGGGACTATCCTGGTGCCATATGTGGAAAAGCTGGTGAAACATCTGCCGCAGGTAGAGATACCTCCGAGATACAAGTATCAAGGGGTTTTAGAGAGGATGCTGATCGTGGTATTAATCAGCATTCCTGGTTACTGGTATATTTTTACCCCGGGGGTGTTTCTGGTCCGTTATTTCAGCCGGGAAAATTATTCTACGGCTTCAGTAGTGGTTAGTGTCTTAGGGGCCGTTGCCGGCGGGATATTACTGAGAAGCATACTATAAAATAATAGATTCAAATGACCTGTGAAGAAAAAATAATAGCTTCACTGTTTTTTTGGAACTTTTTTCAATTTGAAGAGTCTAAATATAAAACAGAATAAATAAAAGCGAGATAGTATACCCCCTGCTGATTCGCTGTGCGGACAGGTCCGCGGGGGTTAATTCACAGACGCCCTGTGGGCTACAGTTTCTGTTCGCTTAAGAAGCTAAGCTCCATAAACTGTCTGTTCATTAAGGAGGAATAAATATGGATAGAATAACTAAGCTTAAAGTAACGGTGATGGTATTTTTGGCCTTTTTTTTAGTTTTAGCCGGGGCATTTTTTGGCCGTAATATCGGCTTCCTGCGTACATCTGATGGCCAGCAGCTTAATCTGGGGCCCGCCGTAAAACCAGATATCCAGGTTCCTCAGGCAGTGATGAACCTGCAAGATGCTTTTGCCAATATAGCTGATAAACTTAAGCCTACAGTGGTGAATATTTCGACGACTCAAATTATCAAACAGGAGTATCGGCCCAATGAGTTTTTCTTTGGCACCCCCTTTGATAATTTTTTTGATGATTTTTTTAAGCAACAGCGTCCTGGCTCGGAACGTCCAAAACAACAAAAAAAATATTTAGAGCGTAAAATGAGCGGCACCGGCAGCGGGGTCATTATTACTACGGATGGCTATATTCTGACCAATAATCATGTAATCGGCGGAGCC
>CAZFDO010000114.1:0-5788 GCA_964517965.1 uncultured Clostridia bacterium | reverse complement strand
TTCCTGCTCCCCGGCCGGTAACGATACCCCTCGGAAAAGATAGTAAGCCGGATATACTGCAGATTCTTTGCCTGCTATCGTGGCTTTCCAGCCAGGATAATAAACATCCCCTAATACCAGAGTTCCAGGTTGGGCAGACTGCGCTTTTATTCTAACCTGGTTCATTTCATAACTCTGGATCGAGGCGGATTTCATAAAACTTATGGATCGGGTCATTTTTTTCAGGACCAGTGCTAAATCATTATACCCTTTCACTGTCTCTTTTGTCAAAAAAACCCGGGGCAGGATTGTTTCTTTCCGATATATTTTCCAGCCCTCGTCCTCTACCAAGGCCAATCCCGGATCATGGAGAGCTTTTAAACTCACCAGGTACTTTACCCCCATCAAATCCAGGATCAGGCTAGCCGAAGGTGACGGCTGAAAACTGAGAAAAGCATAAAAATCTTCAAAGGTGCCTAGATTAATTGATTCATAACCGCGCAGTATAAAAGCGTGCTTTACCATAGCCATATTCGGCAGCATCGCCCAGCGAGTACTGTTATCGAGAGAAGCAATATTCAATGTAGCTTTTTTTGCGGAAGATTCATCGGTCACCTGAGTATAGGTCCAAGGGGTAAGACCATAGCGATACTCTCCTGAACTCTTCAGGATAGCTCCCTTTGTTCCCTGTTCCCTGGTTAAGGAAATAGGCACATATTGTTCCTGTCGGCCAGTAACATACCAACTGCTGATAACGATCCCGGCGAGCAAAAACACTTTAAGCAGGCGGGGCTTGAAAACAGGCGTAAGCTGCTGCCAACCATACGCGGCCACCACCGCCAGAAAATAATTTGTAAAAATGAATAGTTTCACTGGGTAGCGGATCATGGCTAACCCCGGGATTAGCGTACTGAATAGACGATAGGCCGGGGTATAGGTGCCAAAAGCTATGAGCATACTAACAATTATTATTACTAACCATCCTCTGAGCACGCCCTTTTTCTCGTTTTTCCGGAAAAGCGCCGCGACGCACAGCCCTAAAGGAAGTAATCCAAAATACATACTTTTAAGCCACTCTTGCTGGCCAGAGAGAGCTAAAGGCCAGGCCAGGGAAAATAATTGCTTTGGAGGTAAAGACCAGAATAATTGCTGGGCCTGACTGCTTACCGGCCGGCTTGACCAACGCACCAGTTCTAAAAATGGCCCTAATTCCACCAGGATCAACAAGAGGGATATTACCCCAGCCAGCAGTAAAATCTTAAGAGTAAGGTACCATTTTGACCATTGCTGTGACCAGCCAAATAACAGCAAAAACAGGAAGGTGAGATACATTATTTCCGGCTGACCGGCATAAAATTGCAGAGCCAATACCATGGCCAGAATTAGCGCCCACCACCACCAGGTTCGCGAGCGCCAGGCCTGGGAGAAAAAGAGCCAGGCAAATCCCAGCCAGGTTAAAGCCTGCAAGGTAGTCAATAAATTAAGCAGGGACATCGCTGCTCCGCTCAAAACATAGATCACCACGGCAGTAAAACCAGACCAGCGGTTAAGGCCCAAAGAACGCAGCAGTAAATACAGTCCTAGTCCGGTAAGCAGGATCTGAAACACTATAATATATTTAAAACCCCACTCAAAAGGGAAAAAGTACAAGGCCAAAGAAAAGGGATAAAGCAAGCCATGCTGCACTGTGGCAAAAAATGGCTGGCCGCAGGAAATATACGGATTCCAGAAAGGGAATATTCCTTGTTGCACGCTCTCCATAGCCAGCATATTAACGGGACGGTAGTATTGGGAAATATCCCGCGCATAAAAAGTCACGTCGCTAAACAATAAGCGGTAGAAACAGGCCATGATGAGAACAGCACAGGACCCGAAACATATTAAATCCTTACGGGAAATAGACGATGACATTAGTAGTAGTCCTCTGCTCAATTATCCTTCCGGCGGAAAATCAGCACTGCTGGATCGTAGCCGCCAAAAGAATCAAAAAGTTGTTGCAATTCCGCTCTCAGGGATTTACTACCGCGAGTGAATTTATCCACCTCCCGGCGGCCCAGTACCAGTATCCCTTTATTTCTGCTACAGTAACCAAAACCGTCTAAAACATAGTACCGGTTAACTATGTTAAAAAAATCGTTAAAAATAGGATTGTTTTTACTGACCGCCGGATAGTCGAATAATGAAGTAGACATATTAACTTCAATCAGGTACGGAGGCAGATTCTTCTTTAGATCTTGAATGACTTCTTTTTGCCGGGCTATAGGATCACCATATGCATACGTCAGCGTGTAGGCAGTAATATGAGCATTTATACAGGCCCGTTGGCTATAGAAATATATTTCCTGTTCAGATCCTAAAATGTATATTTTGTCGGTTGGCGCCGTATGATCGGCCACATAGTTACTAATAGTTTTAGCCATAGTGAATAACTGCGGGCCATATAATTTCCGCGAAATCATATCCGGACTAATAAAGTGGTATTGCTTGATTAGGTTTACCAATGGGAACAAAACCAGCAGAGCAGCCAGTGCGTAGTAACCGAAGCGTAAACAACGATTTTTATTTAATAACATCAGGTATATATACTGTATACCCCAGGCCGTCAATAAAGCCTGCGCCGGGATAAGCAGCTGGAAATACTGATTGCGGAAATGCAGCCCGGTGGCTGTAGACAATAAGAGAAAAAAGAACCATAGCCAATACCAAGCCAGCTCTTTCCGGCGCTTAATAAGCGTTATAACTAAAGCGGTTAAAAGAAAAATAATCAAAGAAGAATGGCTGAAAAATATTTCTTTAAAAGTATTGCGGAAATGATAGGACAAAGCTTTAAATATAAAGCTAAGGTTATAAGACGAAGCTACGATAGTTTGGTTTAGCACTTTAGGAAAGATAAAATTCCAATACCAAAACTCCGGCAGAGACTTTTGAATGTTAAAATATAAAATAAACGGGGCCAGCCCCAATATAAAACCAACCGCCAGCCAAAATATTCTTGCCCAGAACAGTCTATGCTCTTTGTTTCTAAAATAATACCAACTCCAGACCGCCAAGATAAAAAACAAATGAAAAACAGCCGTAGGCTTGATCATAAAAGCCAGGCTAAAAACAAATCCGTTGCCCGCTGCCAAAAGCCAGCTTGGCCGGGCCAAATCTTTTTGCAGAAATATAAAGCTGACCATAAGTGGTAGTAAAACAAATATTTCCCGCTGGCTCATATTAGCCAAAATACTTGGATCCGAGGTTAGAAATATAAATATTATCCCGGCCAGGCAGGCACTTTTACCTCCTAACAGTTGTTTGGCCAGATAATAAAATACCCCCAGAGATAACAAAAGATACCACAGGGTAAACAATCTGATCCCATTAGCCGTGCGGTCAAATACAAAAAAAGCGCCGCGATACAGAAAAAACACCCCTGGCGAAACATGGGTCCTGATGTCCCGGTAAGGCATCACCCCTTGCTGCATCTGCCAGGCGCAATAGGCATATTCTCCTTCATCACGCTCCAGTGGGATTCCTATAAAAGGCCAACGCATTAATACCAGCAAAGCCGCCAGAATGAGCCAAACTCCGATATCTTTTTTATTCATGAATAAACCTTTTAATCCGAGATATACCATACAAACTAAGCCCGATCAACCCGGCCAGGGTGATGATGAGTTCGAGCCAGAACCAAGACGGCAGAAAAGAAAAAACAATACGATTTTCGCCGGCCGGCAAACGAACAGCCCTTAACATATAATCAGCTTGATGGATTGCCGCCGATTGGCCATTGACCTGCGCGCGCCAACCGGGATAATAGGTATCTGCCAGCAGGAGCCAAACATCCTGACCAGTTTCAGCCTGGATCTCTACCCGGTTGCCTTCATAGGATACAATTCTGCCGCTGGCAGGGGGAGAGTTGCCAGCAGGTAGAGATACTGGGCAAAAATTATCTGTCCCGGTCAGGATAAGTTTCCGGGAGGGATCAAAACTGGCCTGATCCAAAATACGGTCTATCTCCGCTGGTTGGTTCAAACATATTATCTGGTTAAAAAACTGTACCCTTTCACGCCTGTTCCTGTTTTCATAAAAGGTAATATAATCATCCCGCACCTTGACCAGCGGTTTCCACTCCACTGGATAAAAAGAAAGCAGGTATTTTACTCCCAGCAGATCTAAATATTTAGCCACCTGCGGCAGCGGCCGGGAAGAAATCAGATTGATTAGGTGTTCATTATTTCGTAACTTGATCGATTCATATCCGTCTAAAGAGAAAAAGTGATGCACCGCAGGCAAATTAGGCAAAATAGCTTTTTGCCTTTTATAGAAATCCTCCCTGAAATCAACCTGTGGATATACAGTCAGGTTTTTAACTGCGGCACTGCTGCTCATAGGCGTCAGATAGATCCGCTCATAGGATACTCTTTCCTGCAGGAACCGTACGTTTCCGGTAGGAACCGTGTAGAAATATTGTTCCACCACTGGCTCTGCTCCATAATTGCCGAGCAACAAACTAAAGGTGAAAAGTCCAAGAAAAATCTTTTTCCCCGTTATTTCCGCTATTACTTTTTTTTGCCGCAAGAACAGTACTATCATGAGTCCGGACAGGAAGGCGAGCAGCCAAAGCCAATCGGTAAATATATTAGGAATTTTGATATGATATATCATTTTTTCCAGTGGCGCCAGGCTGGCAAAGTAATACTTCTCTAAAGCCGTAAAGATCAAGATCCGGAACCGCCAGAGTGCGATACCGACGCCACTTAACAGCGTAAATAGTGCTATGAGCTGCTTCCGGCTTCTAGTCCAGATATTAGTCTGGAAACACGCTTCCGCTCCCAAACCAACCAGCACTGCTACGGCAAAATAGAATATCGAAATATATTTAACCGGATACCGGATCAGATTAAAGCCGGGTAAATAATTATAAACAGCCCCAAGTCCAGGCAGGTACTGTCCCAGAGCCAGCAAAAATCCCACCAGCGCCAGTAGCCAGAAATAGTTCCTTTCACGATGTCTGTTCAGCAGGCTAAATCCGGCACAACAGAATACAATAATGCCCAGATATCCTGAACGCATCCAGGCTTGTCCGAACCAGGAGCTGGAACCAGCCAACATCTCACCGGAAAAAGACGGAATAAGAAAATTTATGCTTTCCAGAGGATGAAAGGACCAGACTGTATTACGGATGCCCGAAGTTGTTTCACGGACTGAATTTTTAAGGATCTCCAAAAAGGGAAACAATTGGACGCTGGTTATAGTCAATACCAAAACAGCCGAGAGCAACAAACCCTGCATCCCGATCCAGAAACCGGTCCATTCCTTATTGCTCCAGGATTGGAATAGCGCATAGATACCGGCGATAAAGAATGTCAGGTACATGATTTCCGGTTGTCCGGCGAAGAGTTGGAAACATAAAATCAGGCTGGCCGGCGCTAACCATAAAAACCGGCGGGTTTTAAAAAAGCGCTGAAAACACAAGAGTAAAAATGGTATCCAGACCACTGCCGACAAGGTGGTCAGCAAATTAAGCATCGAGACCAGATAGCCGCTAAAAGAAAAACAAATAGCACCGCAGATACTGCCAAACCTGCCCAGAGCGAGCCAACGCAATAGAAGATACAAGCCTACTCCGGCAATTAAAAAATGAGCTAAAAAAAACCAGGTAAAGCCTTGGAAAAAAGGGAAAAGAAAGTAGAGTGGGCTCAAAGGATAAAATGTGGCTTGTTGCAGGGAAGCAAAAGAAGGATAACCGCAAAATATATAAGGGTTCCAAAAAGGGAATGACCCTTGTTGCAGCGACTCAGCGACAAAAAACCGGGATGGATAA